>NZ_JAGYFX010000073.1:0-29857 GCF_019946615.1 Pseudomonas sp. BF-R-01 | reverse complement strand
CGCCCCCTCGAGAGGCCGAGTGGAGGTTCTGCGCAGTGGGCAACCCGGCATGGATGCCGGGTTAGCCGCGCACGGCCAAGGATGGCCGATCGCGGCGGGCCCACGGAGCAGGACCGGAGCGAGGGCATGCCGAGCCACAGCGAGGCACCGAACGAAAGGGGCAAAAGCCCTTGGTTACTTGGGGCTCTTCCAAGTGACCCGCCGTAAGGGCGGAACCAATAGAAGCCGTTACCGCAAAAACGGATATCCCCCCAACCAACCGCACAACAAACAATGCCCTCATTTGCCCATAACCCCCATGTCTGCTAGTGTCGCGCCGGTTTAACGTCAACCGGAAATCGCCGCCATGGCCCGCAAAAAAGCTGCACTGGATTTCGAACAATCCCTCGCCGACCTGCAAACGCTGGTAGAGCGACTGGAGAACGGCGAACTGTCGCTGGAAGACTCGCTGACGGCTTTCGAGCAAGGCATCGGTCTGACCCGTGATTGCCAGGCAGCGCTGGCCCAGGCCGAGCAGAAGGTTCAAGTGCTGCTCGAACGTGATGGCGAACTCGCCGAGGAACCCTTCGACGCGGATCAACCAGAATGATTGCAGCGTATTCGGCGACGAGCCAGGCCCGCGTCAACGCGGCACTGGAAACCCTGTTCAACGCACCAAGCCCGGAACTCGCGCGGCTCTACGAAGCCATGCGCTACAGCGTGATGAACGGCGGCAAGCGCGTGCGCCCTCTGCTGGCCTACGCAGCGTGCGAAGCGCTGGGCGGCAAGCCCGAGCAAGCCAACGGCGCTGCCTGCGCGGTGGAACTGATCCACGCTTATTCGCTGGTGCACGACGATTTGCCGGCGATGGACGACGACGATCTGCGTCGCGGCCAGCCGACCACCCACAAAAAATTCGATGAAGCCTGCGCGATTCTCGCCGGTGACGGTTTGCAGAGCCTGGCCTTCAGCGCCCTGCTCGACCCGCGCCTGAGCTCGTCGGACGCTGAGATCCGCCTGCAAATGGTCAGCGCATTGGCATTGGCAGCAGGGCCGGCCGGCATGGTCGGCGGTCAAGCCATCGACCTCGGCTCGGTCGGCTTGAAGCTCGATCAGAAAGCCCTCGAATACATGCACCGGCACAAGACCGGCGCGCTGATCGAGGCCAGCGTCAAACTCGGCGCCCTCGCCAGCGGTCGTGCCGAGAAAGACGAACTGAAGTCCTTGCAGACTTATGCACAGGCCATCGGCCTGGCCTTCCAGGTGCAGGACGATATTCTCGACGTCGAAAGCGATACCGAAACCCTCGGCAAACGCCAGGGCGCCGACATCGCGCGCGACAAACCGACCTACCCGGCCCTGCTCGGCCTCGATGCGGCCAAAGCCTACGCGCTGGAACTGCGCGATCAGGCCCTGCACGCGCTGCGACCGTTTGACGCGGCCGCCGAGCCATTGCGCGATTTGGCCCGGTATATCGTCGAACGGCGCAGCTGACAGCGTATCCGCCAAAAAAGAGCAACGCGTGGGCAGGGGCCGATGCATCAGGTAAACTGCCGCCTCTTCTATACCTATAACGATTCGCCTGATGCCCACGACGTTTCATGAGATTCCCCGCAAGCGCCCGACCACGCCCCTGCTCGACCGTGCCAACACGCCGGACGGCCTGCGCCGGTTAGGCGAAGCCGAGCTGGAAACCCTGGCCGATGAGTTGCGCCTGGAATTGCTCTACACGGTCGGTCAGACCGGCGGGCATTTCGGTGCCGGCCTGGGCGTCATCGAGCTGACCATCGCGTTGCATTACGTCTTCGACACCCCGGACGACCGGCTGGTGTGGGACGTGGGTCATCAGGCCTATCCGCACAAGATCCTCACCGGCCGTCGCGAGCGCATGGGCACCCTGCGCCAGAAGGATGGCGTCGCCGCCTTCCCGCGTCGTTCCGAGAGCGAGTACGACACCTTTGGCGTCGGCCACTCCAGCACCTCGATCAGCGCAGCGCTGGGCATGGCCATTGCCGCCCGCCTGCAAAACAGTGATCGCAAGGCGATTGCCGTGATCGGCGACGGCGCGTTGACCGCCGGCATGGCGTTCGAAGCGCTGAACCACGCGCCGGAAGTGGACGCCAACATGCTGGTGATCCTCAACGACAACGACATGTCGATCTCGCGCAACGTCGGCGGCTTGTCGAATTACCTGGCGAAAATCCTTTCCAGCCGCACCTACGCGAGCATGCGTGAAGGCAGCAAAAAGGTCCTGTCGCGCCTGCCCGGCGCCTGGGAAATCGCCCGTCGCACCGAAGAATACGCCAAAGGCATGCTGGTTCCCGGCACGCTGTTCGAAGAGCTGGGCTGGAACTACATCGGCCCGATCGATGGCCACGACCTGCCGACCCTGATCGCCACTCTGCGTAACATGCGCGATCTCAAAGGCCCGCAGTTCCTGCACATCGTCACCAAGAAAGGCAAAGGCTTCGCCCCGGCGGAAGTCGACCCGATCGGTTACCACGCCATCACCAAACTCGAACCGCTGGACGCTCCGGCCGCTGCGCCGAAAAAAGCCAGCGGTCCGAAGTATTCCGGCGTGTTCGGCGAATGGCTGTGCGACATGGCCGCGGCCGACCCACGCTTGGTGGGCATCACCCCGGCGATGAAAGAAGGCTCCGACCTGGTGGCCTTCAGCGAGCGTTTCCCGCTGCGCTATTTCGACGTGGCGATTGCCGAACAGCACGCCGTCACCTTCGCGGCGGGTATGGCCTGTGAAGGCGCGAAACCGGTGGTGGCGATCTACTCGACGTTCCTGCAACGCGGCTACGATCAGCTTGTTCACGATGTGGCGGTGCAAAACCTCGACGTCCTGTTCGCCATCGACCGCGCCGGTCTGGTCGGCGAAGACGGCCCGACGCACGCCGGCAGTTTCGACCTGTCGTTCCTGCGCTGCATCCCCGGCATGCTGGTGATGACCCCGAGCGACGAAAACGAACTGCGCAAAATGCTCACCACGGGCCATCTGTACAACGGCCCGGCGGCGGTGCGTTACCCGCGCGGCAACGGCCCGAACGCAACGATCGAGAAAGACCTGCAACCAATCGAAATCGGCAAAGGCGTGGTTCGCCGTCAGGGCAGCAAAGTCGCCCTGCTGGTGTTCGGCGTGCAATTGGCCGAGGCGCTGAAAGTCGCCGAGACGCTGGATGCCACTGTGGTCGACATGCGTTTCGTCAAACCGCTGGATGAAGAGCTGGTTCGCGAAATCGCCGGCAGCCACGAGTTGCTGGTGACCATCGAAGAGAACGCGATCATGGGCGGTGCCGGTGGCGCGGTCAGCGAATTCCTCGCCCGCGAGAACATCCTCAAGTCGGTGCTGCACCTGGGCTTGCCGGACCTTTACGTCGAACACGCCAAGCCCGCGCAAATGCTGGCCGAGTGCGGGCTGGACGAGGCCGGGATCGAGGCCTCGATCCGCGAACGCCTGCAACTGCTAGCTCAGTAACCCCTCCCCCTGTAGGAGCGAGGCTTGCCCGCGAAGACGATCTAACGGTCAACATAAATGTTGAATGTTATGGCCTCTTCGCGGGCAAGCCTCGCGCCTACAAGTCCCGTGTTTGCTACGGATTACCCATGAAACTCTCCCGCCTCGCCCTGACGCTGACCCTTCTGCCGTCCGGCCCGCTCCTGGCCGACACCTTCGAACGCGATCAAGCCCTGAAGCTGCCCGACGTACTGATCAGCGCCAACCGCCAGGTCGAAGCGCGCAACGACAGCAGCGCCGCCAACACCGTGTTCACCCGCGACGACATCGACCGCCTGCAACCGGGCAGCGTCACCGATCTGCTGCGTCGCGTGCCGGGCGTGCAAGTCGGGCAGACCGGTGGGCGCGGCAGCTTGCCGGGGGTTTACATTCGCGGCACCAAATCCGCTCAGAGCCTGGTGCTGGTGGACGGTCAACGCATCGGCAACTCGACTTCCGGCGACAGCAACCTGCAACACATCAACATCGAGCAAGTCGAGCGCGTGGAAGTGCTGCGCGGCTCCCGCTCGGTGATTTATGGCAGCGATGCGATTGGCGGGGTGATCCAGATTTTCACCCGTCGTGGCGCCGAACAAGGCCTGCAACCGCGCCTGCACATGGGTTTTGGCAGCAACCAGACCTGGGAGCGCAGCCTTGGCGTGTCCGGTGGCGATGAGCAAACCCGCTTCAACCTGGGCGCCAGTCTCGATGAGACCGCCGGGATCAATCGCACCCACGCGTCGTACCCCAGCGATGGTGATCACGATGAGTATCGCAACAAGTCGGTGAGCCTGAGCCTGAGTCACGCCCTCACCGATGACCTCGAAATCGGCGCCAACCTGCTGGATAACCGTGGCAAAAGCGCGTTCGACAACCCGTTCGGCCGCTTCGATGCCACCACCTTCGAATCGGTCCAGCAGCAGCCTTACAACGAATTCACGGTGAGCAGCCTCAGCAGTTACCTCGATGCGCGCATCAACGACCGGTGGAAAACCCGCGTTGAGTTCGGCCACAGCGAAAACCGCGAGCAGACCTTCGACAAGCTCAGCGATGAACGCAGCGTGTTCAACACCTACCGAGACTCGGTGAACTGGCAGAACGACCTGACGCTCGACGCGCGCAACAGCCTGATCCTCGGCGGTGATTGGTACGAAGACCGCATCAACAGCAGCACCGCATTTGACGAGGACAGCCGCTGGAACCGCGCGGCATTTATCCAGCATCGCTATCAGGCCGACAGCTTTTCCACGGAACTGGGCCTGCGCCGCGACCAGAACCAGCAGTTCGGCAGCCAGAACAGCTGGAGCGGCACCTTCACCCTGCCGTTGAACCCGGATAACGATGTACTGCTGACCTACAGCGAAGGCTTTCGCGCACCGACGTTCAATGACTTGTATTACCCGGATTTCAGCAATCCGGACCTGAAGCCTGAAACCTCGAAAAGCTACGAGCTGCAATGGCGCAGTCAACTAACCGAAAACAGCCGCCTCGAAGCCTCGCTGTATCGCACCGATCTCAAGGACGCGATTATCTTCGGCAGCAACAACCGCCCACAGAACGTCGCCTCGGCACGGATCAACGGGTTTGAAGCGGCGTTGAAGCAGGAGCTGTTCGGTTGGCAGAGCAACCTTGGCGTGGCGTTCATCGACCCGCGGGATCGCGACAGTGGGCACACCCTGGCGCGTCGTGCACGGCGGACGTTGAGCCTGGATCTGGATCGACAGTTTGATCGACTGGGTCTCGGCGCCAGTTGGCAAGCGGTGAGCAGCAGCTTTGACGATGAGGACAATCGGCAGCCGTTAGGCGGGTATGCGCTGCTGGGACTGCGCAGCAGTTGGGAGCTGAATCGTGAGATCAAGCTTGAGCTGAAGGTCGATAACCTGCTGGACAAGGGTTACAGCCGGGCGTTGTACAGCCATGAGGGCAGTCAGTATGGGTATCGCGAAGAAGGTCGGGCGTGGATGTTTGGGGTGACCTGGACGCCGGAGATCTGATCTGACATTTGCGGTGTTCGGGCGGGCCTCTTCGCGGGCAAGCCTCGCTCCTACAAAGCACCGTGATCCTCTGTAGGAGCGAGGCTTGCCCGCGAAGGTGGCGCCGCGGTTTAACGATCGGGCGCAATCAATTGGCAGAGCTTGGCCGTCGCCTCGATCATCTGCCCACTCGGCCGCTCCAGCCCTTTATCCGTCACCATCCGCAATCGCCCCTGCGCCACCGCCGTCACTTGCGGCCACGCCTTCCACGCCTCCAGCTGCGCCTGATCACCGGCCAGAATCACCTCGGGATTACGCTGCAACACCGCCTCCACGCTGACCTGCGGCGCCGGCAATGTCAGGTCGGCAAACACATTGCGCGCGCCGCACACGTCCAGTGCATCGCTGATGATCTGCCCGCCACCGACGGTGTACAGCGGACGATCCCAGACCTGATAAAACACCCGCAGCGGTTCATCCCGCCGATAGCGCTGGCGCAGTGCATCGAGGCGCTGACGCAGGCCGCTGGCCAATGCCGCGCCTCGCTCGGGCCGGCCGAGCTGCGTGGCAATTGCCTCGATTTGCGCGGTCAGTTGGTCAAGAGTGTGGGGGTCGGCGACGTACGTGGGGATGTTCAGGCGCTTGAGTTGTTCACGCTGGGCCGAGCCGACGCTGCCGGGCCAGAGCAGCAACAAATCGGGTTGGAGGCTGAGCAACCGCTCCATGTCCAACTGGCCGTAGCGGCCAACGGAAGGCAGGTCTTTGAGTTCAGCTGGACGATCGCCGGCATCCAGTACGCCGACCAGAAGATCAGCCGAACCCAGCTCAACCACGATTTCAGAGAGAGACGGCGCGAGGCTGACGACGCGCTCGACCGCAGAGGTCAGGCTGCTGACGGCCAGCAGCAAAACCGCCAGCCCGATGCGGCGCATCAGCCGAGTTGACGCGGGATACGGTAGAGGTAGAACAGCACCGTGGTCGACAGCGCCAACAGCACCAACGGCACCGCTTCAAGACCGACGAATACGGCCAACGCACCGATCCAGGCCGGTAAACCGGCGGCCAGAAACGCAGTGCGGCGCTTGGCAGCCAAGACAATCCACGCGGCGGGCTCTTCAGGGGTATCGAGGGCTTTCTGGGTGGCGATCAGTGCGTGTTTGTAGCCACCGAAAAACTTCAGGCTGACAAACATCGAGGCCACACCGGCGATGAACAGCGGCATCGCCAGCACCGGCAGGATCGCCTCGCCCTGGCCAAACACGCCGTTGATCACGAACAGCGGCAGCAGGGCCAGCGCCAGGTATTGCCACCAGCTGACGGACAGTCGGCGCCGCACTTGACCGCGGGTCACGCCCGGTCTACCTCACCCTGATGCTCGTTGCCCATCATGTGGTCGAGCTTGCTGGCCTTGGTGGCCAGGTAGAGTTTGTTGTGCGGATTGTGGCCAGTGTGCAGCGGCACGCGCTCGGCGACGACGATACCCATGTCGGTCAAGGCTTTGACCTTGCGCGGGTTGTTGGTCATCAGGCGCAGGGATTTTACCCCCAGGTGTTCAAGCATCGGCAGGCACATGGCGTAGTCGCGCTGGTCGGCGGCGAAGCCCAGACGCTCGTTGGCTTCAACGGTGTCGGCGCCGCCGTCCTGCAATTCATAGGCGCGGATTTTGTTCAGCAGGCCAATGCCACGGCCTTCCTGACGCAAATACAGCAATACGCCACGGCCTTCGCGGGCGATGGCCTGCAAGGCAGCCTCGAGTTGCGAGCCGCAGTCGCAGCGCTGGCTGAACAAGGCATCGCCGGTCAGGCATTCAGAGTGCAAGCGGCCGAGTACCGGGGCACCGTCGTCGAACTCACCGAGGCTCAGTACAACGTGCTCGCGCCCGTTCTCTTCATCGAGAAAGCCATGCATGGTGAATTGCGCAAAAGGCGTTGGCAGCTTGGAAGCGGCGACAAAAACGACAGGCACCGGTGTGCTCCTGATCAATAAGTACTGGAGATTCGCAGACGCGGCATTGTAACAGCAGGTTCCTACAGACGCTTAGGCTGAATTATGGAGCATAACGATCTAAAAGTTTGATCACAGCCCCACATCAGAACCTGTAGGAGCCGGCTTGCCGGCGATAGCGGTGGGTCAACCGACATATTTTTCGACTGAACGGACGTCATCGCCGGCAAGCCGGCTCCTACAAAGGCCGTGTTCAATTCGGGTCGAACGGATACGGCTGTTTCCAGCGTTCGAAAATCGGTTTCAACTGGCCGTTTTTGACCAGCACGTCCATTCGCTGGTCGAACAGCGCCATCAGTTTTCGTGCCTTGGGCGTATTGGCAAAGCACAGGTACAGCGGCAATTCCGCGATGTGCGTGCGCCGGAACTGGGACGGATCCTTGGTCCAGCGGAGCACGTAATCCACCTCGGTCAGCGCGTCGATGTAGTAGTCGGCACGGTTGTGGGTCAGCATCGACAGAATGCCGGTGCGCCGCATCACCTCGTTATAGCGACGTACGTTGGGCAGGTAGTTCTGGAAGCTGTAACCCCGGACCCAGGCCAGCCGGTAGTTGCCCAGCGTTTGCGGCGTCGGCACCGGATTGCTGGCCAGCCCCAGGGCGTAGATGTGATCGGTGTCGTAATTCCAGCGCGGATACAGCAGGTCGCTGACGTCATCCCGATAACCACCGACACAGGCGTCCACTTCGCCACGCTGCGCCAGGCCGATGGCGCGAATGTAGGGTTCGGTCCTGATATCCAGTTTGACGCCGACCGGTTCGAAGACTTCGCGCAACACGTCCCAACCCAGGCCATGACCATCGGCGGCGGTGTAGTCTTCCCAGTCTTCGCTGGCCAGATGAATCACCGATGGCGTTGTCACTGCCTCCCCCGCCTGGGCGAGCGAAGCAAACAGTGCGAAACCCATCACAGCCAACCAGCGTCGAGCCATCCTAGTTCCCTGTTCCGCCACTCAGGCGAAAATCCATACCAGCCCCTGCATCGCCAACCACGCGAACACTCCGGCCAATACGTCGTCGAGCATGATCCCGACACCGCCGTGCACATGCCGGTCAATCCAGTGAATCGGCCACGGCTTGAGGATGTCGAAGAAGCGGAACACCAGAAAACCCGCGAGCAACCAGTACCAGCCTTCCGGCACCAGCCACAGGGTGATCCACATCCCGACCATTTCGTCCCAGACGATGCCTTCGTGGTCGTGCACCCGCAGATCGTCGGCCACTTTGCCGCACAGCCAGAAGCCGAACAGCATGGTGATGCCCAGCATCAGCCAGTAACCCCAGTCGGGCAGCATCTGCCACAACGGAATAAAGGGTAGCGCAACTAACGAACCCCAGGTGCCCGGTGCCTTTGGCAAGGTGCCCGAGCCGAAGCCGAACGCCAGGAAATGCCAGGGATTGCGCCAGACCGACGGCGGTACGAATTCCGCCGGAACCTGTTTGGGATGATCTGTCACGGTGTCTCCCGAAAATGTTGATAGCCCCGTGCTTGCGGGGTGATGTCTTGTCCGGCGGCATCCAGCAGCACAACGCCCTGCCCCGTGACCACGCGCCCGATCACATGGATTGGCCAGCCATCTGCCAGCAACCCCGGCAACTCGACGGACGGTAAGGTGAAGGCCAGTACGTAATCGTCACCACCGCTCAGGGCGGCGTTTTCGGCGCCCGATTGACCGAGGAAGGCCACTAGGGCCTTCGACAGCGGCAAGCGGTCCCGCTCAACCTGAATGCCGACCCTCGACGCGAGCGCGATGTGCCCGCAGTCGGCGAGCAAGCCATCGGAGATGTCCAGCGCCGAGGTGGCTTTACCGCGCAACGCCTGGCCCAGCGCGAGTTGCGGCTGTGGCGACCAGTAATGCGCCAGCAGCGGATCGGCGATGGCGGCTTCAGCCGTGCGCTGACCGAGCACCAGCGGCAAGGCACCGGCGGCGTTGCCCAGCTCACCGCCGACGCACAGCAGGTCGCCTGGTTGCGCACCGCTGCGGGTCAACGCCAAACCACTTGGCACACGCCCGAACACGGTCATGGTCAGGCTCAGCGGCCCACGGGTAGTGTCGCCCCCCACCAGCGCAACGCCGCAGTTCTGCGCCATGCGGTTCAAACCACGGGCATAGGCGTCCAGCCAATCGGCGGTTACCGTCGGCAAGGTCAGGGCAAGGGTAAAGGCAACGGGAGTGGCGCCCATGGCCGCCAGATCGCTGACGGCCACGGCCAGCGAACGCTGACCGAGCAGAAACGGGTCGCAGGGGTCTGCGAAATGCACACCGGCCACGAGCGTGTCGGTGGAAATCGCCAGCTGCTCCCCGGGGGGAACAGCGAGCAAGGCGCAGTCATCGCCGATCCCCAGGGCAACGCCTTCGCCGCCCTGCGCACAAGGCGCGGCGGCGAAGAAATTGCGGATCAGCTCAAACTCGCCCATGGCTGAGACAAAGAGTTCAAGCGCCAATCAGCGCTTGAACGCCTTCACTTCAGCTTCACGCAGACGCGGGGCCAGCTTGTCGAGTACACCGTTGACGAACTTGTGGCCGTCGGTGGAACCGAAGACCTTCGCCAGTTCGATACCTTCGTTGATCACAACGCGGTAAGGCACGTCGACGCGCTCGAGCAGTTCCCAGGTGGACAGGCGCAATACCGCCAGTTCAACCGGGTCCAGCTCTTCGATGGTCAGGTCCAGGCAAGGTGTCAGTGCGGCGTCGATACGGTCTTTCTGCGCGGGAACCCCATGCAGGATTTCACGGAAGTAGGCGCCGTCGACATCGCTGAAATCGTTATCGACCCGGAACTGCGCTTCGATTTCGTTCAGCGATTGCTTGGCCATGTGCCATTGGTACAGCGCCTGAGTCGCGAGCTGACGGGCTTCGCGACGCTTGACGCTTTTCGATGGCTTGCCGGCATCCGCAGGCTTTGGATCGCGCGGGTTGAAACGATCGCTTTCGTCGCTAATCACTTGGCCTCCAACTGCGCCAGCAGGCTGACCATTTCCAGAGCGGACAGGGCAGCTTCGGCACCTTTGTTACCGGCCTTGGTGCCGGAACGTTCGATGGCTTGCTCGATGGAATCAACGGTCAGGACGCCGAAGGCAACCGGAACGCCGAACTCCATGGACACCTGGGCCAGGCCCTTGGTGCATTCGCCCGCCACGTATTCGAAGTGCGGAGTACCGCCACGAATGACCGCGCCCAGAGCGATGATGGCTGCGAACTCGCCCTTCTGAGCGACTTTCTGCGCAACCAGCGGGATTTCGAAGGCGCCAGGTGCGCGGATGATGGTGATGTCGCTTTCGCTCACGCCATGGCGAACCAGGGCATCAACTGCACCGCTGACCAGGCTTTCAACAACGAAGCTGTTGAAACGGCCCACTACCAAAGCGTAGCGGCCTTTAGGGGCGATGAAGGTACCTTCGATGGTCTTCAGGGTCATTCGTTAGTTCTCTTAAAGAGCCGGGACGCGTCTTCTACGCGTCCCTCAGTGATATTTGAACCGCGAATACAGGGCCGGGAACAACCGGTCATTATTCGGAGGGCACGTATTCTACAACTTCCAGATCGAAACCGGATATCGCATTAAATTTCATTGGCGCAGACATCAGGCGCATTTTGCGCACGCCCAGGTCCCGAAGGATCTGCGAACCGGCACCGACGATGCTGTAGGTGGTCGGTTTTTTCACGGCTGCGTGATCGGCGGTTTCGCGGATGTGCGCCAGCAACACGTCGCCATCGAGCGGGTGACCGAGCAACAGCACCACGCCGCTGCCAGCCTCGGCAACCGCGGCCATGGCGGCGCGCAGGCTCCAGCGGCCCGGTTGCTTGACCATCAACAGGTCGCGCAGCGGGTCCATGTTGTGCACACGAACCAGGGTCGGTTCTTCCGCGCACACGGTGCCCAGGGTCAGTGCCATGTGCACGTCGCCTTCCACGGAATCACGATAGGTCACCAGGTTGAATTGGCCCAGTTCGCTGTCCAGTGGCTGCTCGGCAATCCGCTGAACGGTACGTTCGTGAATCATCCGGTAGTGAATCAGGTCGGCGATGGTGCCGATCTTGATGTTGTGCTCGGCGGCGAAAGCTTCCAGTTCGGCGCGACGGGACATGGTGCCGTCGTCGTTCATCACTTCGCAGATCACGCCGCTCGGCTCGAAACCGGCCATGCGCGCGAGGTCGCAGGCAGCTTCAGTGTGACCGGCGCGAGCCAGGGTGCCACCGGCCTGGGCCATCAACGGGAAGATGTGGCCGGGGCTGACGATGTCTTCAGCCTTGGCGTCTTTCGCGGCAGCGGCCTGCACGGTGCGCGCACGGTCAGCGGCGGAGATGCCGGTGGTCACGCCGGTGGCGGCTTCGATGGACACGGTGAACTTGGTGCCGAAACCGGAACCGTTGCGTGGCGCCATCAGCGGCAGCTTCAGCGTTTCGCAGCGCTCGCGGCTCATCGGCATGCAGATCAGGCCACGGGCGTGCTTGGCCATGAAATTGATGTGTTCGGCCTGGCAGCACTCGGCGGCCATGATCAGGTCGCCTTCGTTCTCGCGGTCTTCGTCATCCATGAGGATGACCATCTTGCCTTGGCGGATGTCTTCAACCAGTTCTTCGATGCTATTGAGCGCCACAAGGCACCCCCTTGGGTCAGGATTTGAGGTAGCCGTTGGCGGCCAGAAAGCTTTCGGTAATGTTACTGGAGGTTGGCTCTGCGGCCTTGTCGCCCAGCAACAGGCGCTCCAGATAACGGGCCAGCAAGTCCACTTCCAGATTCACCCGGCGACCCGGCTGGTACGACGCCATGATGGTTTCGCTCAGGGTGTGCGGAATGATCGTCAGCAGGAACTCGGCACCATCGACCGCGTTCACGGTCAGGCTGGTGCCGTCGACGGTGATCGAGCCTTTGTGGGCGATGTACTTGGCCAGTTCTTTCGGTGCACGGATGCGGAATTCCACGGCACGTGCGTTCTCGGTGCGGGCAACCACTTCGCCCACGCCATCGACATGACCGCTGACCAGGTGCCCGCCGAGGCGAGTAGTCGGGGTCAGGGCTTTTTCCAGATTGACCGGGCTGCCGCTTTTCAGGTCGTTCATGGCGGTGCAGTCGAGGGTTTCGCGACTGACGTCCGCGGCAAAACCGTTGCCTGGCAGCTCAACGGCCGTCAGGCACACGCCGTTGACCGCAATGCTGTCGCCCAGTTTGACGTCGCTCAGATCGAGCTTGCCGGTTTCTACATGGACCCGCACATCTCCGCCTTTTGGGGTCAATGCACGAATACTGCCGATGGATTCGATGATGCCGGTAAACATGAAGTCCTCCTCGAGAACAGGGCCGTCGCGTGGCGCAGGCCCGGAATTATACGCTCGCCGTCGGCGCAGGAATGGCAATGACTCGCCAGTCATCGCCAACCGCGCGGATTTCAGTGATTTTGAGCTCGGGCGCGTCTTTCATCTGCGCCAACGGCCAGTCGAGCAATGGTCGGGCCGAAGAGCCAAGGAACTTGCCGGCGATGAAAATCTGGAATTCGTCCACCAGACCTTGCTGGGCAAAGGCCCCGGCCAGACGCGGACCGGCCTCGACCAGCACTTCGTTGACGCCGCGATTGGCCAGTTCAACCAGCAACTTGCGCAGGTCAACCAAGCCATCGTCGCCGGCCACGATCAGGCATTCCGGGCCGTTGGCATACTGTTCTTCAATCGCCATGCAGGTGGCGACCAGCGCCGGGCCGGCCTTGAAGAACGGCGCATCGAGCGGCACGCGCAGACGGCCATCGATTAAAACGCGCAGCGGCGGACGGCTCATTGCCAATGCGGTTTGCTCGGCGTCCAGCCCCAACTCGTCAGCGCGCACGGTCAAACGGGCGTTGTCCGCCAGCACCGTGTCGGCGCCGGTCAGCACCACGCTGGCCTGGGCGCGCAGGCGTTGTACCGCCGAACGTGCGGCCGGGCCGGTGATCCATTGGCTTTCGCCGCTTTCCATCGCTGTGCGACCGTCGAGGCTCATGGCCAACTTGACCCGCACGAACGGCAAGCCATGTTCCATGCGTTTAAGGAAGCCTTGATTGAGCTTGCGTGCCTCGCCTTCCAGCACACCGCTTTCGATGGCAATGCCGGCCTGAGCCAGACGCTGCATGCCACGACCGGCCACCGACGGGTTCGGGTCCTGCATCGCCGCGACGACGCGGGCGAGGCCGGCATTCACCAGCGCATCGGCGCAAGGCGGCGTGCGGCCGTGGTGGCTGCACGGTTCGAGGGTCACGTAAGCGGTGGCACCACGGGCCTTGTCGCCCGCAGCGCGCAGCGCGTGGACTTCGGCGTGGGGTTCGCCGGTGCGCTCGTGCCAGCCTTCGCCGACAATCTGCCCGTCCTTCACGATCACGCAGCCAACACGCGGGTTGGGATGCGTCGTGTAGTGGCCTTTGCGCGCCAGTTCCAGGGCGCGAGCCATGTAGTGGGCGTCGAGGATGGCAAGCTCTGTGGAGGTGTTCATTCTTTCACCGGCTCACGGGCCAGGCGATCGATCTCTTCGCGGAACTCGTTGAGGTCCTGGAAGCGCCGATACACGGAGGCGAAACGAATGTAGGCGACTTCATCGAGCTTTTGCAGCTCGGCCATCACCAGTTCACCGACCACGAGGGACTTGACCTCGCGCTCGCCGGTGGCGCGCAGCTTGTGTTTGATGTGCACCAGCGACGATTCGAGGCGCTCGACACTCACCGGGCGCTTCTCCAGCGCACGCTGCATGCCGGCGCGGAGTTTTTCTTCGTCGAACGGCTGGCGGCTGCCGTCGGTTTTGATCAGGCGCGGCAACACCAGTTCAGCGGTTTCGAACGTCGTGAAACGCTCGCCGCAGGCCAGGCATTCGCGCCGGCGGCGCACCTGTTCGCCCTCGGCGACCAGACGCGAGTCGATGACCTTGGTGTCGTTGGCACCGCAGAAGGGACAGTGCATGGTGGCAGGCAACAAAAAAAGGGAGGGCCATGGTAGCGCATCCCGGTGGCAAGACAAGCCATAGGGTTTGCGGTATACAGACTGGCTATAGAGAATGATCCATGGATTTCACCTTGCTGGAGCCGCAAATGTCACTCAGACCGCTCGTATTGCTCAGCCTTTTCAGCCTGTTGGTGGCCTGCAGCAGCGATGCACCCAAGCCCCAGCCGCCAACGCCCGGCCCCGCTCCACAGGCGGCGCAGAAAAAAGCCCGCGAGTCCGCCAACCTCGGTCCGCTGCCCGCTTATCAGCGTGAATTGAGCGGCACCTTGCAAGGCGTGCCGGCCGGTGCCGAAGTCGAATTGGCGCTGCTGGTGATCGATGAAAAGGATCGCCCGCAACAATTGCTCGCCAGCTCCAGCCTGATCGGCACCAATCAGGTATTGCCGTTTCACCTGCGCTTCAACCCGGATTCGTTTCCGGCCGGTGCCCGCGTGGAACTGCGAGGCCGCGCCAGCCAGTCCGGCCAGCTGATTCTGCACCTGCCGTCGCAAGTCATCACCCAGCCGACGACCCAGGCCCTGGGTCAACTGCAATTCGTCAAAGCGCCATGATTGCACCGCTCGACCTGCAACAGGCGTTGGGGGAGTTACTGGGCGATGCACAACTTGTCCCGGTCGCCTTGCCCGATACCGCCCTGAAACTCTGGCTGATCGACGGCGACAACATGGACCGCGCCTTCAGCCCGGAAGAAACCCGGCGGATCCTGCATGAACCGCCGTACTGGAGTTTCTGCTGGGCCAGCGGGTTGTCGATGGCCCGCTACCTCGCTGAATTCCCCGAGTGGGTCAAAGGCAAACGCGTGCTGGATTTTGGTGCCGGTTCCGGCGTCGCGGGGATTGCCGCGGTGAAGGCCGGGGCGCTGGAAGTGGTGGCGTGTGACCTGGACCCGCTGGCGATTGCCGCCTGTCGGGCGAATGCCGAACTCAATGAAG
The DNA here is from genome assembly GCF_019946615.1 of Pseudomonas sp. BF-R-01. Lineage (NCBI taxonomy): Bacteria > Pseudomonadati > Pseudomonadota > Gammaproteobacteria > Pseudomonadales > Pseudomonadaceae > Pseudomonas > Pseudomonas sp. BF-R-01. The sequence continues at coordinate 14,503 of NZ_JAGYFX010000073.1, read as the reverse complement.
TGGAGCTGAGTTACTCGACGGACTTTTTCGCCGAGGCGGATCGCTTTGATCTGATCCTGGTGGCCGATGTGCTGTACGACCGGGAGAATCTGCCGCTGCTCGATGAGTTTTTGAGTCGCGGCCGGGAAGCGCTGGTGGCGGATTCGCGGGTGAGGGATTTTCGTCATCCGTTGTATCAACGCATCGAAATGCTCGAAGCGATGACCTTGCCGGATCTGGCCGAGCCGGAAGAGTTTCGGTATGTGAGCCTGTATCACGCGCGGCGCGCTTAAAAGCTTCGCGGGCAAGCCTCGCTCCTACAGGTCCGCGTCGTTATTAAGAGCGGCACTAAACCTGTAGGAGCGAGCGGTGCGGCGATCCGACTTGCCCGCGAAGGCCATCTGTCAGACTGCGCACACTTTCAGCCCCCCCCCGCCAAGCCGTATAGTTGCCCCATTCACGCTTTTACGAGATCCCCCATGAGTCAGCAAACGCCGTACATCTTCGACGCCACGACTGCCGATTTCGACCAGTCGGTGATCGAGAACTCTTTCCACAAACCGGTGCTGGTGGATTTCTGGGCCGAATGGTGTGCGCCCTGCAAAGTGCTGATGCCGATGCTGCAGACCATCGCCGAGAGCTATCAGGGCGAGTTGCTGCTGGCCAAGGTCAACTGCGATCTGGAACAAGACATCGTCGCTCGCTTCGGCATCCGCAGCTTGCCGACCGTGGTGTTGTTCAAGGATGGCCAGCCGGTGGACGGTTTTGCCGGTGCGCAGCCGGAATCCGCCGTCCGCGCCATGCTGGAGCCTCACGTACAAATGCCGCCACCGGCGGCGGCTGATCCGTTTGAACAGGCTCAGGCGCTGTTTGACGAGAGCCGTTTCGCTGAGGCAGAAGCCATTCTCAAAGTGCTGCTGGGCGAAGACAACACCAATGCCAAAGCGCTGATTCTGTATGCCCGTTGCCTGACAGAGCGGGGCGAGCTGGGTGAAGCGCAAATCGTGCTCGACGCGGTGAAAAGCGATGAACACAAGGCTGCATTGGCTGGTGCAAAAGCGCAGATCCAGTTTCTCGGCCAGGCCAAGGACTTGCCGGATGCCGCCGACTTGAAGGCGCGCCTGGCGAAGAATCCGCAGGACGATGAAGCGGTGTATCAACTGGCGATCCAGCAACTGGCCCGTCAGCAGTACGATGCGGCGCTGGATGCGCTGCTCAAGCTGTTCGTGCGCAACCGCAGCTACAGCGAAGGCTTGCCGCACAAGACGTTGCTGCAAGTGTTCGAGTTGCTGGGCAATGATCACCCGCTGGTGACAACGTATCGCCGCAAGTTGTTTGCTGCGTTGTACTGATAGACCGCGTCATCGTTCATCGCCAGCAAGCTGGCTCCTACAGGATTTGCACGAACCTGTAGGAGCCGGCTTGCCGGCGATGGCGGCCACACAAACAACGCATTTCTACAGCCAGCGATACAGCGGCGTATCTCCGCCACTCTCCACCTTCACCTCCGCGCTATGCCGCAACCGCACCAGCAGGCGCTTGCCCGACGCCGCACTGCCAGTCAAACCTTCCAATTGCTCCAGCAAATCCGGCCCGCTCAGTTGCCCGGCCTTGCGCAGCAGATCCTTTGCGACCTGCCACTGCGCATCATCCTGATTCACCGGTTTGGCCGGCGTCGCGATGGCCTCTGGCTTGACTACCTGCACCTGCGCGCCGAGCCGCGCCCAGTCAGCGTCGTCCATCTCCAGGGTCAAATCCACCGGCCAGTCGCCGATGCTTCCGCGTATACGCAACATGGTTTCGCTCCCGCACATTTCTGACCTGCATGCTCCCATGGGACTTGTGCAACGCCAAGTAGCCGGTCAAACTCCTCGCACTTACGTTATAAGATTACATAACAAATTCTTCATTTTACTTTTCGGAGACCCGCCATGCGCCGTCTGCTGCTCGCTTTGCCGTTTGCCCTGTTGCCGCTGGCCATCGCCCATGCCGCCGATGAACACGACCATGAACACGGCAGCCTCGGTGCCCACGAACACGGTGTCGGTCGCCTGAACGCAGCGCTGGACGGTCAGACCCTGGAGCTGGAACTGGAAAGCCCGGCGATGAACCTGGTGGGGTTCGAACACGCGGCCGCCACTGACGCCGACAAAGCCAAAGTCGCCGCCGCCCGTGCACAACTTGAAAAACCGCTGAATCTGTTCAACCTGCCGAAAGCGGCGGGTTGCGTGGTCGCGACTCAGGAGCTGGAAAGCCCGCTGTTCGGTGACAAGCCGGATGCCGATGATGATCATGACGACGATGCCAAAGACGAGCATCACCACGACCACAGCGAAATCCACGCTCATTACCAGTTCACCTGCGCGACGCCGGGCGCACTGAAAACCCTGGATCTGGCAAACCTCTTCAACACGTTCCCGGCGACCCAGAAAATTCAGGTACAACTGATCAGCCCGAGCGGGCAGCAAGGGGTAGAAGTGACGGCCAAGGCGGCCGCCCTGAAATTCTGATCCACCACCACCCCCTGTAGGAGCGAGGCTTGCCCGCGAAGAGGTCGTCACATTCAACATTGATGTCGACTGGCAGTATGCCTTCGCGGGCAAGTCGGATCGCCGCCCGCTCGCTCCTACAAGGGATTGGTGTTGCATGTGAAATTGAGACAACCCAATGAAACCGGTGTTATGACCCAAGCACTCATCGAACTGTCCGACCTGGGCTTCAGCTGGCCCGGTCACCCGCCGCTGCTGGACATCCCGGCCTTTCGCCTGGAACCGGGTGAAACCCTGTTCCTCAAAGGCCCCAGCGGCAGCGGCAAGACCACCCTGCTCGGCCTGCTCGGTGGCGTGCAAAAGCCGGATCGCGGCAGCATTCGCCTGCTCGGCCAGGAACTGACCGAACTCGGCGCCGGGGCGCGTGATCGCTTTCGCGTCGATCACACCGGCTACATCTTCCAGCAGTTCAACCTGCTGCCGTTTCTCTCGGTGCGCGAGAACGTCGAACTGCCCTGCCACTTCTCCAGGCTGCGCGCCGAACGGGCGATCCAGCGCCATGGCAGCGTCGATCAGGCGGCGGCAACCTTGCTCGCTCATTTGGGTTTGAAAGATGAAAGCATCCTCGGCCGCCGCGCCGACTCGCTGTCCATCGGCCAACAGCAACGCGTCGCCGCCGCCCGTGCGTTGATCGGTCAGCCGGAACTGGTGATCGCCGACGAACCGACTTCTGCTCTGGATTACGACGCCCGCGAAAACTTCATTCGCCTGTTGTTCGCCGAATGCCGCGAAGCCGGGTCGAGCCTGTTGTTCGTCAGCCACGACCAAAGCCTCGCGCCGCTGTTCGATCGCAACCTGTCGCTGGCCGAACTCAATCGCGCCGCCACGCCTGCAGAGGTTTGAGATGTATTTGTTTCGTCTAGCCATGGCCAGCCTGGCTAACCGCCGCTTCACCGCGATCCTCACCGCGTTCGCCATCGCCCTGTCGGTCTGCCTGCTGTTGGCCGTGGAGCGCGTGCGCACCGAAGCCAAGGCCAGTTTTGCCAGCACCATCAGCGGCACCGACCTGATCGTCGGCGCCCGCTCCGGTTCAGTGAACCTGCTGCTGTACTCGGTGTTCCGCATCGGCAATGCCACCAACAACATCCGCTGGGACAGCTTCGAGCACTTCGCCAACAACCCAAAAGTGAAGTGGGCAATCCCGATGTCGCTGGGCGATTCCCATCGCGGATATCGGGTGATGGGCACCACCGAGGCGTACTTCGAGCATTACCAGTACGGTCATCAACAACACCTGGAACTGGCTGACGGTCGCGCCTTCGCCACCGATCCGTTCGAAGTGGTGCTCGGCGCCGAAGTGGCCGATGCACTGCACTACAAACTCGGCGACAAACTGGTGCTGGCCCACGGCGTGGCGGTGATCAGCCTGGTCAAGCACGACGACAAACCGTTCACCGTGGTCGGCATTCTCAAACGCACCGGCACGCCGGTGGACCGTACATTGCACATCAGCCTCGGTGGCATGGAAGCGATTCACATCGACTGGCACAACGGCGTGCCGGCGCGCGGCAACGGTCGGATCAGTGCTGATCAGGCGCGCAACATGGACCTGACGCCGCAAGCGATCACCGCATTCATGCTGGGCCTCAACAGCAAGATTTCGACCTTTGCCCTACAGCGCGAAATCAACGAATTCCGTGGCGAACCGATGCTGGCGATCCTGCCGGGCGTGGCGCTGCAAGAGTTGTGGAGTTTGATGAGCACCGCAGAAAAAGCCTTGTTCGTGGTCTCGCTGTTTGTGGTGCTGACCGGCTTGATCGGCATGCTCACGGCGATTCTCACCAGCCTCAATGAACGTCGGCGCGAGATGGCGATTCTGCGTTCGGTGGGCGCGCGGCCGTGGCACATCGCGACGTTGCTGGTGCTGGAGGCGTTCGCCCTGGCGCTGTCGGGCGTGATCGCCGGCGTGGCCCTGCTTTATGTGGGCATCGCCGCTGCGCAAGGTTACGTGCAGGCCAATTACGGTCTTTTTCTGCCGCTGGCGTGGCCCAGCGAATATGAATGGACGCTGCTCGGTGGCATCCTGATCGCCGCGCTGCTGATGGGCAGCGTGCCGGCGTGGCGCGCGTATCGCCAATCCCTGGCCGATGGCCTGTCGATCCGACTATGAGGACGTTAATGATGCCCCGCGCTCTGCTTGCGCTGTTGATGCTGGTCGCCTTGCCGCTGTGGGCCGCCGAGCCGAAAGAGCTGACCTGGTCGGAAATGATCCCGCCGGGCGCCGCGCCGGAAGTGCCAAACATGACACCCCTGCACGACCTCTCGCAGATGGGCAGCGCGCTGTCCGCCGAGTCGGCGCCAGCCGCGAAACAGGACATGCCCAATGCACCGGTGGTGAAGAGCCTCGACGGTCAGAGCATCCGCCTGCCGGGCTACATCGTGCCGCTGGAAGTGAGTGAAGAAGGCCGCACTACGGAGTTTCTGCTGGTGCCGTATTTCGGCGCCTGCATCCATGTACCGCCACCGCCGTCGAACCAGATCGTGCATGTGAAAAGCGAAGTCGGCGTGAAGCTGGACGAGCTGTATCAGCCTTATTGGATTGAGGGGGCGTTGCAGGTTAAAGCGTCGACCAGTGAGTTGGCGGATGCCGGGTATCAGATGGAGGCGGACAAGATTTATATCTATGAATTGCCGGAGTGAATCTGGTGTTCGCGTGTTGATTTGAAGGGCGCCTTCGCGGGCAAGCCTCGCTCCTACAGGTGTGGCGCTAACCCGTAGGAGCGAGGCTTGCCCGCGAAGGCATCCTCAAAGGTTCCGCAAAAATTAGTGCCATCACCGTTTCATTGAGCTGAGTCAAAAGACCGGACCAGACCGCTCCGTACCATTGGACATCGAACATTTTTAACGTCCTCTGGAGCCTCCATGCACAAGTCCTTGCTCAGCGCCTCGCTGTTTGCCCTCGCGCTCGCAGCCCCGCTCGCCCACGCCCACGAAGCCGGCGACATCCTCCTTCGTGCCGGTGCAATCACCGTCAACCCGAAAGCCGACAGCTCCGACGTCAAAGTCGATCAAGGCCCGCTGGCAGGCACCAATCTGGGTGGCAAGGCCACCATGAGCAGCGACACCCAACTGGGTCTGAACTTCGCTTACATGCTCAACAGCCACTGGGGCATCGAGCTGCTCGCGGCCACGCCATTCGAACATGACGTGAAGCTCAAAGGCACCGTCCTGGGTGCGGCCAACGGCAAACTCGGCAGCCTGAAACACCTGCCGCCGACCTTGAGCGTCGTCTACTACCCACTGGACGGCAAGTCTGCATTCCAACCGTACGTTGGCGCCGGTATCAACTACACCTGGATCTACGACGAGCACGTCGGCAGCGAGGCCAGCGCCAATGGCTTCAGCAACTTCAAGGCAGACAACTCCTGGGGCATGGCGTTTCAGGTCGGTGCCGACTACATGATCACCGACAACATCATGCTCAACGCCCAAGTGCGTTACATCGACATCGATACCACCGCCACCGTGGAAAACAACGCCGTGGCACAGGGCACCCGTGCCAAGGTCGATGTCGACGTGGACCCGTTCATCTACATGGTGGGCCTGGGTTACAAGTTCTAACGAGCAAACATGTGGTGGTGTTTGAACGCTGTCAGTGAAGGTGAAAAACCTGTGGGAGCGAGCCTGCTCGCGATTACGGTCTATCAGTCGACATAGATGTTGACTGATCTGCCGTTATCGCGAGCAGGCTCGCTCCCACAGTAGTTTGCGGTGTTCAAAAGCCTTAGCTGATCCACAGTGTTCTAACGACCGAGCAACCGCGCCAGACCGACACTCATCGGCGTCTGAGCCGGGCAGGAAAACCGCTCCAGCAGTCGCTGATTGTTCGCCCGCGAATGGCGGATATCACCCGAACGCGCCGGGCCGTAGCTCACTGGCGGCAGTTCACCGACAGCCACTTTCAACGCTTCCAGCATTTGCTTGAGCGTGGTTGCCTGGTTCCAGCCGACATTGACCGCACCGACTTCAACCTGCGGTTTTTCGATGGCTTGCACCAGCACATCGACCAGATCTTCGACGTAAACAAAATCCCGCGTCTGCTCGCCATCGCCAAACACCGTGATCGGTAGGCCGTTTTGCGCGCGCTCGCTGAAAATGCTGATCACCCCGGAGTACGGCGAGGACGGATCCTGGCGCGGGCCGAAGATGTTGAAGAAGCGGAAAATCACCGGTTCCAGCGCATGTTGGCGACGGTAGAAATCGAAGTAATGTTCACTGGCCAACTTGTCCGACGCATACGGCGTCAGCGGTTCCTTGGGCGTGTCTTCGTCGATCGACTGGCCTTCGCCATTGTTGCCGTAGACCGCTGCGCTGGAGGCAAACAGCACACGTTTGACGCCGCTCTGGCGCATGGCTTCGCAGACATTCAGCGAACCGATGAAATTGCTCTGGTGAGTCTTCACCGGATCATCCACCGAAGCCTGCACCGACGCCACGGCTGCCAGGTGCGCGACCGCACTGCAACCGGCCATTGCGCGAGCGACCAGGGCGGCATCGGCGACGTCGCCGACAATCAGCTCGACGCGAGGATTATCCAGCGCCAGGTTGCTGCGCTTGCCGGTGGACAGGTCGTCGAGAATCCGTACCGAATGGCCCTTGGCGAGCAAGGCGTCGGTCAGGTGCGAGCCGATGAAGCCCGCGCCGCCGGTGATTAAAACAGGGCCGTCAGCCATGGCGATAGAACCTGTCCAGTAAGCCAGGGAGTGCCGCACGCCAGGCGCGGGGCTTGATCCCGAAGGTATGAAGAATTTTCTTGCAGGCCAGCACCGCGTGTTGCGGCTCTTCGGCAGCGTCCGGGCGTGCGGCGTGAGCCTGGGCGGTCGGCGCTTCGATGGCCAGCGGATGCAGTGCGCGGGCTTCGGTGAGAATCGCCTGCCCCAGCGCCAGCGGCGTGGTCGCCTCGTGCCCGGCGTAGTGGTAGGTGCCCCACAGTGGCGCCGCGCAATCGAGTTGCTTGAGCACCGAAATGATCACCCGGGCCGCGTCGTCGACCGGCGTCGGGTTGCCGCGACGGTCATCGGCCATCAACAGTTCTTCCGGTTTTTCGGCACGGGACAGGAAACGCCCGAGGGTGCCGTCGGGGCTGTCATCGAGCAGCCAGCCGAACCGCAGCAGCACATGCTGCGGGCAGGTCGCGCGCACGCTTTGCTCGATGCGCCACAAGGCCTGACCACGCAGGCCCAGCGGCACCGGCTCGTCTTTTTCGCTGTAGGCGGTCGCCCGCGAGCCGTCGAACACCCGATAGCTCGAGGGTTGCAGCAGAACGATGTTGTGATGCTGGCACAGTTCGGCCAGACGCTCGATTGCACGCTCTTGCCCGGCCAGACGCGATTCGCTGACCGTCTCCGCCTGGAACCAGTCGAAGTAGTAGGCGAGGTTGATCAACGCGTCCGGGCGCGTGTCGTCGAGCAGTTGCGTCAGGCTCGCGGCATCCCAGCCGTCTTGCGGTGGGCGGGGGGCGAGGAAACCGATGTCTTCCTCCGCACCGAGGCGAATCAGCGCCTGCCCAAGGGCATTTCCGCCGCCCAGTAACATAAGGCGCATTCGCATAGAGTCAGCAGGCCCAGTCTGATTGGATCAATGGCTTTATCGGCACCGCTCGCGGGCGGTGCCGTCGATAGTTGCCGGAATCGTTGCATTTTGCGGGTTTAGTGCGCAACCGTCATCCGTAAAGTGTAGATCTCCGGGATTTGTGGTGCTGCTTCGGGCCTCTTCGCGGGCAAGCCTCGCTCCTACAGAACTCGCGCACGCTCTTGTAGGAGCGAGGCTTGCCCGCGAAGAGGCCCTGAAGGCCAGCAGAGATCCCGAGCGGTACTTGCAACTTCCTCACCCCACCCGCATAAATTACTCCATGAATCTGCCCATCCCCACGGACGCGGCCATGGCAGGCTTCCACCCCGCCGTCAGCGCCTGGTTCAGCAGCACCTTCCCGACGGTCACCGCCGCCCAGGCCCGGGCGTGGCCGCTGATCCGCCAACACCGTTCGACGTTGATCGCCGCGCCCACCGGCTCCGGCAAAACCCTCACCGCGTTTCTCGCCGTCATCGACGATCTGGTTCACCGTGGCCTGGAAACCGCAGACGGGCTGCCCAACGAAACACTGGTGGTCTACGTCTCGCCGCTCAAAGCCTTGTCCAACGACATCCAGATCAACCTGCAAAACCCGCTGGCCGGCATCACTGAACAGTTACGTGCAATGGGCCTGCCTGAGTTGCAGATCAACACCGCCGTGCGCACCGGAGACACGCCGCAAAAAGAACGCTCGGCGATGCGCAAGACCGCGCCACACATTCTGGTGACCACCCCGGAATCCCTTTACGTGCTGCTCGGCTCCGACTCCGGCCGGCAAATGCTCGGCACCACGCGCACGGTGATCGTCGATGAGATCCATGCCATCGCCGCCAGCAAACGCGGCAGCCACCTGGCCCTGAGCCTGGAACGTTTGCAGGCGTTATGCGCAGCACCGTTGATGCGCATCGGCCTGTCGGCCACGCAAAAACCCATCGAAGCGGTCTCACGCTTTCTGGTGGGACGTGATCGCGCATGCGAAATCATCGACATCGGCCACGCCCGTCCACGAGATTTAGGCATCGAAGTACCGCCGGTGCCGCTGTCGGCGGTGATGGCCAACGATGTGTGGGAATTGGTCTACGACCGCCTCGCCGTCCTCGCCCGCGAACACCGCACCACGCTGATTTTCGTCAACACCCGACGCTTGGCCGAACGCTTGAGCCGGCACCTGAGCGAGCGCCTCGGCAAGCAAGCAGTCGCCGCCCACCACGGCAGCCTGGCCAAGGAGTTTCGCCTCGATGCCGAACAGCGCCTCAAGTGCGGCGACCTGCAAGTACTGATCGCCACGGCGTCGCTGGAACTGGGGATCGATATCGGCGATGTCGATCTGGTCTGCCAGATTGCCTCGCCGCGTTCGATTGCCGGATTCCTGCAACGGGTCGGTCGCTCCGGCCACCAGGTCGGCGGCACGCCCAAGGGCCGATTGTTCGCCACCACCCGCGACGATTTGATCGAATGCACCGCCCTGCTCGACTGCGTGCGCCGGGGTGAACTCGATACTTTGCAGATTCCTCAAGCACCGCTGGACGTGCTGGCCCAGCAGATCATCGCCGAGGTCAGTTGCCAGGAATGGCCGGAGCACGCGCTGCTGGAGATGTTCCGCAATGCCTCGCCCTACGCTGAGCTCGACGAAAAACATTATCAGGCGCTGCTGCAGATGCTCGCCGAAGGCTACAACGGTCGCCAGGGCATCCGCAGCGCGTACCTGCACCGCGACGCTGTGACTCGCACGTTGCGCGGTCGGCGCGGCAGCAAACTGACCGCCGTGACCAGCGGCGGCACCATCCCGGACAACGCCGACTACAGCGTGCTGCTGGAACCGCAAGGGCTGAACATCGGCAGCGTCAACGAAGATTTCGCCGTGGAAAGCATCGCGGGTGATGTCTTTCAGTTGGGCAACACCTCGTACCGAATCCTGCGGGTCGAAACCGGCAAGGTCCGGGTCGAAGATGCGCACGGCCAGCCGCCGACCATTCCGTTCTGGCTCGGTGAAGCGCCGGGGCGCAGCGCGGAGTTGTCCTTCGCCGTGGCGCGCCTGCAAGCGCAACTCGACGACCTGCTCGGCGCCACGTCCGGCAACTTGCAGCCGGCCCTCGACTGGCTGACCGAGACCCTCGGCCTGAACCTCGACAGCGCCGGACAACTGGTGGATTACCTCGCCCGCGCACGCCTGACATTGGGCGCCCTGCCCTCGCAGGACACGCTGCTGATGGAGCGCTTTTTCGATGAGTCCGGCGGCACGCAACTGATCATCCACACGCCCTTCGGCAGCCGCATCAACCGCGCCTGGGGCCTGGCCCTGCGCAAGCGTTTCTGCCGTACCTTCAACTTCGAATTGCAGGCCGCCGCCAGCGAAGATGCGATTGTGTTGTCGCTGTCCACCAGCCACAGCTTTGAGCTCGATGAGGTCTGGCGCTACCTGCACAGCAACAGCGCCGAACACCTGCTGATTCAAGCGGTACTCGATGCACCGCTGTTCGGTGTGCGTTGGCGCTGGAATGCCGGCGTCGCATTGGCGTTGCCGCGCTACAGCGGCGGGCGCAAAGTCCCCCCGCAGATTCAGCGGATGAAAAGCGAAGACCTGATCGCCAGCGTGTTTCCCGACCAGATCGCCTGCGTGGAAAACCTCGCCGGCGAACGGGAGATTCCCGATCATCCACTGGTGGAACAGACCCTCGACGATTGCCTCCACGAAGCGATGGACTGCGAAGGCTGGCTGACGTTGTTGCGGCGCATGGAACGCGGCGACGTTCGCCTGATCAGTCGCGACCTGCCGGCGCCTTCACCGCTGGCCGCCGAAATTCTCAGCGCCCGGCCTTACACCTTTCTCGACGACGCGCCGCTGGAAGAGCGCCGCACCCAAGCCGTGCTCAACCGGCGCTGGACCGACCCACAGTCCACCGACGACCTCGGCGCGCTGGATGCCGAGGCCATTCAAGCGGTGCGCGATGAGGCCTGGCCAACGCCGACCAATGCCGATGAAATGCACGAGACGTTGATGAGCCTCGCGTGCATTGCCGATGCCGAGGCGCAGGCCAATGCGCAGTGGATTGATTGGTTGAATGCCCTTGCCGAGAGCGGTCGCGCCAGTCGTTTGCAGATCGATGCCAGGCAATCGTTGTGGCTGGCGGTGGAGCGGCTGACGTGCCTGCGCGCCATTTATCCACAGGCAAATTTTTCGCCACCGCTGGAGGCGCTACCCGGTTTTGATGAAGCCTGGGAGTCGAACGAAGCGGTGCTGGAAGTCATCCGCGCACGGCTCAGCGCTTTTGGTCCGTTGCCGCTGAGCGCGATTGCCGAACCTCTGGAATTACCTGCGACTCACGTCACCCAGGCACTCGCGCAACTGGAACGCGAAGGGTATGTGTTGCGCGGCCACTTCACCCCCGGCGTCGATCAGGAAGAATGGTGCGAGCGGCATCTGCTGGCGCGAATTCATCGCTACACGGTCAAGCGTCTGCGGCGAGAAATCGAGCCGGTGGCGTTGCAGGATTTCATGCGATTCCTGTTCGACTGGCAGCATCTTTCTGCCTCGACTCAAGGCCAGGGCAATGCGGTGCTGCCCGCCATCGTCGCTCAGTTCGAAGGCTATCCCGCCGCCGCTTCAGCCTGGGACAGCGACATTTTTGCGGCACGAATCAAAGGCTATTCGGCGAGTTGGCTGGATGACCTGTGCCGCAGCGGCAAACTGGTCTGGACGCGCCTGACCGCACACAACAAAAGCGCCAGCACGGCGCTGCGCAGCACGCCGATTGTGTTGCTGCCGCGCAGCCAGGTCGGGTTGTGGAGCGGTCTGACCGAACAGACACCGGTCAGCGATCTGTCGCCCAAAACCCAAAAGGTTTACCAAGCCCTCAGCCAACATGGCGCGCTGTTTTTCGATGAGCTGATTCACGAGGCTCATCTGCTGCGCTCGGAGCTGGAAATCGCCTTGCAGGAACTGGTCGGCGCCGGGCTGGTGAACGCCGACAGTTTTGCCGGTTTGCGGGCGCTGATCACGCCGGCCAGTAAACGGCAGAATCGCAGCAGCCGACGCGGGCGCGGGGCGTTTATCGGAGGCATGGATAACGCCGGACGCTGGGCCTTGCTTCGACGCGGGGCGCCAGCGCCGGTGGTGGATAACAAACATTCAACGCCGAGCGACACCCTGGAACACATCGCCATGACCTTGCTGCGCCGCTACGGCGTGGTGTTCTGGCGCCTGCTGGAACGCGAAGCAGACTGGTTGCCGAACTGGCGCGAATTGCTGCGCACGTTCCATCGGCTGGAGGCTCGCGGCGAGATTCGCGGCGGGCGGTTTGTCAGTGGTTTGGCCGGTGAACAGTTCGCCTTGCCCGAGGCGATTCCGTTGCTGCGCGAAGTGCGACGGCGGACACATGACGGGAGTCTGATTGCCGTATGCGGGGTTGATCCGCTGAACCTCGCCGGCACGCTGCTACCCGGTGCGAAAGTGCCGGCGCTGACGAGTAATCGGTTGGTGTACCGCGATGGTTTGCCGGTGGCTGCCGAGATCGCTGGCCAGCAGGTTTTCTGGGTGGAATCGACGAGTGAAATACGCAACAAACTGATCCGGCATTGACGCTGTCCGGGCCGGCCTCTTCGCCGGCAAGCCAGCTCCTACAGGTCCGGTGCCACATAAAAACCCTGGATTACACACAACCCTTGTAGGAGCCGGCTTGCCGGCGATGAGGCCCTCAAAAACGGCGGCGTATTTGAGGCCGCCATCGCTGGCAAGCCAGCGCCTACAGGTCCGGTGCCACATAAAAAACCTGGATTACACGCAACCCTTGTAGGAGCCGGCTTGCCGGCGATGAGGCCCTCAAAAACGGCGGCGTATTTGAGGCCGCCATCGCTGGCAAGCCGGCTCCTACAGATCCGGTGCCATATGAAAAACCTGGATACACACAACCCTTGTAGGAGCCGGCTTGCCGGCGATGAGGCCCTCGAGAACGGCGGCGTATATGAGGCCGCCTTCGCCAGCAAGCCGGCTCCTACAGGGGGCTGCGTGTTTCCATCGAGGTGATATTTGCGTTCAGGGCAAATATCAAATGCCGATACCTCTATTTTTCCGCACAACCCAATCCCCGACACTGCGCTCCATCAATCAACCCACCGGAGTTGCAGCCATGCCCATTGCCTTGCTCGCGCTGACCCTCAGCGCCTTCGCCATCGGGACGACCGAGTTCGTCATCGTTGGCCTGTTACCCACGATCGGCGCCGACCTCGGCGTCAGCCTGCCGTCCGCCGGCCTGCTGGTCAGCCTCTATGCCCTGGGCGTTGCCATCGGTGCCCCGGTGCTGACCGCCCTCACCGGCAAAGTCCCGCGCAAAATGCTGCTGTTGTCGCTGATGGTGCTGTTCACCCTTGGCAACCTGCTGGCGTGGAAAGCACCGAGTTACGAATCGCTGATCATTGCGCGAATCGTCACCGGCCTGGCCCACGGGGTGTTTTTCTCGATTGGCTCGACCATCGCCACCAGCCTGGTGCCGAAGGAAAAAGCCGCCAGCGCGATTGCGATCATGTTCACCGGCCTGACTGTGGCGCTGGTCACCGGCGTACCGTTGGGGACGTTCATCGGTCAGCATTTCGGCTGGCGTGAAACCTTCCTCGCTGTCTCTGCTTTGGGTGTGATTGCGTTCATCGGCAGCCTGCTCTACGTGCCGAAAAACATCACCCACAGCAAACCGGCTTCGCTGCTGGAGCAGTTGCAGGTCCTCAAACAACCGCGCTTGCTGTTGGTGTATGCCATGACGGCGGTCGGTTACGGCGGTTCGTTCATCGCCTTCACGTTCCTTGCACCGATTCTTCAAGACATCTCTGGTTTCAGCGCCGGCACCGTCAGTCTGGTGTTGCTGGTGTACGGCATCTCGGTGGCCGTCGGTAACATCTGGGGCGGCAAACTGGCCGACAAACGCGGCCCGATCAAAGCCCTGAAAATCATCTTCGCCCTGCTCGCTGCTGTGTTGTTCGTGCTGACCTTCACCGCCGGCAACCCGTGGCTGGCGCTGGCCACCGTACTGGTCTGGGGCGCGGTCGCTTTCGGCAACGTGCCGGGCTTGCAGGTGTATGTGGTGCGTCAGGCCGAACATCACACGCCGAATGCGGTGGACGTGGCTTCCGGCCTGAACATCGCGGCGTTCAACCTCGGCATTGCCGGTGGCGCGTGGGGCGGTGGTTTGATCGTCGCTCACATGGGCCTGATCCATACCGCATGGATCGGTGGTCTGGTGGTGTTGGTGGCGCTGGCGCTGACTGCATGGAGCGGTCGCCTCGATCGCCTCGGCCCGGTCTACGCTGAACCGGCTGAAGGCTCGACCCGCATCGTCGCCGGTCACTGATCCCCCTTGTAGGAGCCGGCTTGCTGGCGATAGCGGTGGCACATTCAACATGGATGTGACTGACAC
>NZ_JAGYFX010000072.1:0-30023 GCF_019946615.1 Pseudomonas sp. BF-R-01 | reverse complement strand
CCTCGCTCCTACAGGTTACGCATTGTCCCTGTAGGAGCGAGGCTTGCCCGCGAAGAGGCCAGCACAGACACTGCAAACTCAGCCTGAAACCAGCTCATCGATATGCCGATAATCCGTTTGCAACTCCGCTGCCAACTGCCGCGCCCGCCCCAACCGGATCGGTCCACGCTCGATGTCGATCAGCAGCCCCGGACACGCCAGCGCCGGCAACCCCGACCACTCCTTCAACCGGCCATCGGTCACCAGCAACAACCGTTGCTGCTCCGCCGGAAAACGTTTTTGCCGGACCGCGAGCCATCGCCCCGCTTCGCCCAGTGCCGCCAGCAACGGCGTACCGCCGCCCGCGCCAAGGCCATCGAGCCAGTGGCGCAACCCGCTGGAAGCTTTCAACCCTTGCACTTGCCACTTCGGCGTATGGCCGCTGGCCGTCAGCAACGCCAGGTGCGCACGCTGGCGATAAGCGTCGTCGAACAACTGCGCCAACAGCCCCTTGGCGTCGCTCAAGGCCTGGTGGCGGCGCGTCGAGGCCGAGGCGTCGACGATCACCAGCCACAGTTCATGGGGCGAACGGGTGCGCAGTTGAAACAGCACATCCTGGCGTTGGCGCGGGCGGCCGTTTAGCAAGGTGCCGGGCCAATTGATCGAGCCGCTGCGGGCGGCATGACGCTTACCCTGCTTGCCGTGGTCCAGCCGTCCGGCGCGGGGCCTGGCATTCGCCCCCGCGTCAGATCGAGGGCGAATGCCTAGGGCTTTTTTGGCCAGCTCGGCACTTCACGTCGAGCGCCGACCGGCAGCGCCTGCGCGGGCATTTCGCCCCATTGGCCCTGGCCTTCGCTCGGGCTGGATTGTTGCGGGGCGGGTTGCCGGGCCTGTTGCGGCGCCGGTGGCGACTGTTCGCGACGACGATGGCGCAAGGCGAACTCGGCAACGGCATCGATATCTTCCTCGGCAATGGCGCTCGCCCCCCGCCACGCCGCATGGGCACGGGCGGCACGCAGCCAGACCAGATCGGCGCGCAGGCCATCGACACCGGCGGCAAAACAGCGCTCGGTAATCTGTGCCAGCGCCTCATCGTCCAGGGGGATGCTCGCCAGTGTGCTGCGCGCTGTCTGGCAACGCTCACGCAAAGACTGCTGCTGGCTTTCCCACTCGGCGCAGAAGCGTTGCGGATCGCTGTCGAAATCCAGCCGCCGACGGATGATCTGCCCACGCTGGGCGGGTGCGGTATGACCGCTGAGGGCGACGTTCAGGCCAAAGCGGTCGAGCAGTTGCGGACGCAACTCGCCCTCTTCCGGATTCATGGTCCCGATCAACACGAACTTTGCCGAATGCCGATGGGAAATGCCGTCACGCTCGATCAGGTTGGTGCCGCTGGCGGCGACGTCGAGCAGCAAGTCCACCAGGTGATCGGGCAACAGATTGACTTCATCGACGTAGAGCACGCCGCCGTCAGCCTTGGCCAGTACGCCGGGCGAAAACTGCGCACGACCTTCGCTCAGGGCGGCATCAAGGTCGAGGGTGCCGACCAGGCGCTCTTCAGTGGCACCCAGCGGCAAGGTGACGAACTGACCGCTGGCGAGCAGGTCCGCGAGGCCTCGGGCCAGGGTGGATTTGGCCATGCCACGCGGGCCTTCGATCAGCACGCCGCCGATTTTCGGGTCTATGGCGGTGAGGTACAGGGCGAGTTTGAGATCGTCGGCGCCGACCACGGCGGAGAGCGGGAAATGCGGGGTGTCGGTCATTATCAAATCTCGGTCATGGTCGGTGAAATGCTTCTAACTGTGGGAGCGAGACCGGCTTGCCGGCGATAGCGGTGTGTCAGGCAAATCAATATTGACTGACCCAACGCTATCGCCGGCAAGCCGGTCTCACTCCTACAGGGGATCTACGGTGTGTCAGGTGTCTTCTTCTATGTCCAGCAGCAGGTTTTCCAGTGCTTCTTTATAGGCGCCCGGCTCTTGCCACATCCCGCGCTGCTGCGCTTCCAGCATCCGCTCCGTCATGTCGCGCAACGCATGGGGATTGTGCTCGCGGACAAAATCCCGGGTCGCCGGGTCCAGCAAATAGGCATCGGCCAGCAACGCGTATTGGTGATCGTCGATCAACTGCGTCGTCGCGTCGAAGGCGAACAGGTTATCGACCGTCGCCGCCAGCTCAAACGCACCTTTGTAGCCGTGGCGCTTCACGCCGTCGATCCACTTCGGATTGGCCGCCCGCGAGCGGATCACCCGGTTCAGTTCTTCCTTCAGCGTACGGATTTTCGGCAAGTCCGGCTGGCTGTGGTCACCATGGTAACTGGCCGCCGCTGCACCGCTGAGGCTTTCCACGGCCGCGAGCATACCGCCCTGGAACTGGTAATAGTCGTTGGAGTCGAGCAAATCATGCTCGCGGTTGTCCTGATTTTGCAGCACGGCCTGAACCTGGCTCAGGCGCTGGGCGAACTGCTCGCGGGCCGCCGTGCCTTCGTCGGCACCGCCGTAAGCGTAGCCGCCCCAGTTGAGGTAAACCTCGGCCAGGTCCTCGCGGCTCTGCCACAAACGACCATCGATTGCCCCTTGCACGCCAGCACCGTAAGCACCGGGTTTGGCGCCGAAGATGCGCCAACCGGCCTGCCGTTTGGCCGCTTCTTCATCAAGGCCCGATTGCAGCAGCGCCTCGCGTTCGGCGCGGACCTTGGCCGCCAATGGATTGAGGTCGTCCGGTTCATCCAGCGCAGCGACTGCCTGCACTGCCGCATCAAACAGGCGGATCAGATTGGCAAAGGCATCACGGAAGAACCCGGACACGCGCAAGGTTACGTCCACGCGTGGGCGGTCGAGCAGGCTCAGCGGCAGAATTTCGAAGTCATCGACCCGCTGACTGCCCGTCGCCCAGACCGGGCGCACACCCATCAGCGCCATGGCTTGCGCGATGTCGTCGCCACCGGTGCGCATGGTCGCGGTGCCCCAGACCGACAGGCCGAGCTGACGCAGGTGATCGCCGTGGTCCTGCAAGTGCCGATCGAGAATCAGGTTCGCCGATTGGAAACCGATGCGCCACGCGGTGGTGGTCGGCAGGTTGCGCACGTCCACCGAATAGAAATTGCGTCCGGTCGGCAGCACGTCCAGCCGCCCGCGACTCGGCGCGCCGCTGGGGCCGGCAGGGACGAAACGACCGCTGAGGGCGTCGAGCAGGCCGCGCATTTCCGCCGGGCCGCAGGCGTCGAGCCTTGGCGCGACGACGTCGCGCAGGTTGTCGAGGATGGCGCTCACATCAGACCACCCCGGCCCCTGTGGGAGCGAGCCTGCTCGCGAATGCGGTGTGACAGGCAAATCAATGTCGACTGACACTCCGCTTTCGCGAGCAGGCTCGCTCCCACAGGGTTTGGGGGTGGCATTTAAAACTTGCGAGATCAATTGAGCGGCGAACAGTTCGAGGCGTTCGCGGGTATCGCCGGCAGTTCGCCAGACTTCATCGTCGAGCGATTGCAGCTCAATCGGTCGCGGCCCGACCCAAGGCTCAGCCAACACGCAATCCAGCGGATCAAAGCCCAACCCAAACGCCTTGGCCAACGCCCGCAACAAACTCGACTGCGCCCCACGGCCATCGCCCCGTGGAATCCGCAACAAAGCCAACAACGTGTCGATGCGCAGACGCCCGCTCGGCGACTCGCCAAAGATGTGCAAGCCATCGCGGATCTGCGACTCCTTCAGATCGCACAAATACGTGTCCAGACGCGGCAACCAGATCGCTGCATCGGCGTCGCTGTCGAGCTTCTCGTCCAGTTGCAGTTCACGGTCGATGTGCGTGTCGCGCACCAATTGCAGAATGTCGCGCTGCAATTCACGAGCGCGACGCGGGTCAAGCAATTGCGCTTCGTAATACTCGTCGGCAAGTAGCTCGAGGTTACGCAGCGGACCGTAGGTTTCGGCGCGGGTCAGCGGCGGCATCAGGTGATCGATGATCACCGCTTGCGTGCGGCGCTTGGCCTGGGCGCCCTCGCCCGGATCGTTAACGATGAACGGATAGATGTTCGGCAGCGGCCCGAGCAATGCGTCCGGCCAGCAATGCTCGGACAGCCCGACGCCTTTGCCCGGCAGCCATTCGAGGTTGCCGTGCTTGCCGACGTGGATCACGCCGTGGGCGCCGTAGGTTTTGCGCAACCAGAAATAGAACGCTAGATAACCGTGAGGCGGCACCAGGTCCGGGTCGTGATAGACCGCGCTCGGGTCCACCTGATAACCGCGCGCCGGTTGAATGCCGACGAAGGTCAGGCCGAAACGCAGGCCGGCGATCATCATTCGCCCGTCACGGAACATCGGATCGTTTTGCGCGGTGCCCCAACGTTCCAGCACTGCCTGGCGATTAGCCTCGGGCAAGGCGTTGAACATCAGGTTGTAATCATCCATCGCCAGGCTTTGCTGGCACGGGCGCTGATCGAGGGTGTCGAGATCGTTGCTGACGCCGCCGAGCAATTGCTGGATCAGTTCGGTGCCGCTGCCCGGCAGTTCGGCCGGCAGCGGGTAACCTTCTTGATGCAGCGCACGCAGGATATTCAGTGCAGCGGCCGGTGTGTCGAGGCCCACGCCGTTGCCGATGCGCCCGTCGCGGGTCGGGTAGTTGGCGAGGATCAGGGCAATGCGTTTTTCGCTGTTCGGCACCCGCGCCAGATCGATCCAGCGCCGCGCCAGTTCGGCGACAAAATCCATGCGTTCCGGTTGTGGTCGATAGCACACCACGTCGGACTGACTGCGCTCGCTGCGCCACGCCAGGTCCTTGAAGCTGATCGGGCGACTGATGATCCGCCCGTCCAGCTCCGGCAACGCGATGTGCATCGCCAGATCCCGCGGGCCGAGGCCCTGCTCGCTGGCACGCCAACCGGGTTCGTTGTCCTGGGCGCAGATGGCCTGGATCACCGGGATGTTGCGTCGAAACGGTCGCAAGTGCGGCGCTTCGGGGCTGGATTGGGCGAAGCCGGTGGTGTTGAGAATCACCGAGGCTTCGACTTCATCCAGCCAGTCCTCGACCACCGAGAGGCAGCCGGGTTCTTTGAGACTGGCCACGGCAATCGGCAAGGGATTCAACCCCGCCGCTTGCAAACGCTGGCAGAAAACATCAATGAAAGCGGTGTTCGCCGCCTGCAAATGCGAGCGGTAAAACAGCACCGCCGCCACCGGTTGATCGGCCTGCCAGTCGGCTAGCCAATCCTGCAGTGCGGCGGGACTTTTTTGTGGGTGGTAAATCGCTGTGCGCGGCAGGGTTTGCGGTTCGGCCCACGCGTAGTCGCGCTCCAGCCAACGAGTGGCGAGGCAGCGAAACAGATCGAGCGCGTTGGCCATGCCGCCCTGACGCAAGTAATGCCAAAGCCGGTCGCGGTCTTCGGCAACCACCGTGCTCAGGTCGCTGAGTTCCGGGTCCGGGCGATCATCGCCGGGCACCAGAATCAGCTGCACGCCGCGCTGGGAGAGCTCGACCAACCGCTCGACGCCGTAACGCCAATACGCAATGCCGCCGTGCAGCGAGATCAGAATCACCTTGGCGTGGCGCAGCACTTCGTCGACATACAAATCGACCGAGGCATGGTTCTGCACCTGCATCGGGTTGGCCAGACGCACGCTCGGGTAATCGTCCGGCAACTGTTGCGCGGCTTCGGCGAGCAGCGCGAGGCTGGAATCGCCGCTGCACAGGATCACCAGCTCGGCAGGGGTTTGTCCAAGGTCGGCAATGTTGTCATCCGAGACGAAACCGCCGGGCTGGGTCCTGAGCAGATGCATGGGTTAAACGCTGAGCGCGGCGCGCAGTTGCGCTTCGAGTTGCGCGGCGTCGAGCGCCTGGCCGATCAGCACCAGACGCGTGGTGCGCGCTTCGTCGGCGCCCCACTGACGGTCGAAATGCTTGTCGAAACGCGTGCCCACGCCCTGGATCAACAGGCGCATCGGCTTGTTCGGGATCGCGGCGAAACCCTTGACCCGCAGGATGCCGTGCTTGACCACCAATTGCGTCAGCGCGTCCATCAACAGGCTTTCGTCGGCTTGTGGCAGTACGATGGAAATGGAGTCGAACGCGTCGTGATCGTGGTCGTCATGGTCATCGCCGTCGTGGTGATGATCGTGGTGGCTATGACGGCTGTCGATGTGTTCTTCGGAGCCGGCGCCGAGACCGATCAGCACGTCCAGTGGCAGGCGACCGCTGCTGGCTTCGATGACTTTGACGGCGGGCGGCAGTTCTTCGGCGACTTCCAGGCGTACGCGGGCCAGGTCTTCGGCGCTGATCAGGTCGGCCTTGTTGAGAATCACCAGGTCGGCGCTGGCCAGTTGGTCGGCGAACAGCTCGTGCAGCGGCGATTCGTGGTCCAGGTTCGGGTCGAGTTTGCGCTGGGCATCCACTTGGTCCGGGAACGCGGCGAACGTGCCGGCCGCCACGGCCGGGCTGTCGACCACGGTGATCACCGCGTCAACGGTGCAGGCGCTGCGGATTTCCGGCCACTGGAAGGCCTGGACCAAAGGTTTTGGCAGGGCCAGGCCCGAAGTTTCGATCAGGATGTGATCGAGGTCGCCGCGACGGGCCACCAGTTCGCGCATTACCGGGAAGAACTCTTCCTGGACGGTGCAGCACAGGCAGCCGTTGGCCAGTTCGTAGACGCGGCCGTTGGCTTCTTCTTCGGTGCAACCGATGGAGCACTGCTTGAGAATTTCGCCGTCGATGCCCAGCTCGCCGAACTCGTTGACGATCACCGCGATGCGGCGGCCCTGCGCGTTATCGAGCATGTGCCGCAGCAAGGTGGTTTTGCCCGAGCCGAGGAAGCCGGTAACGATGGTGACGGGGAGTTTGGCCAGTGTTTTCATCGGATGCCCTTTGGCAAGGTGGCGGGCATGCGGGACGACGACCGCAGCGACAGGCGCGCGGAAGAGTTCGCCACCGGATCACCCCGCCCGGTTGTAGTGAGAATTCGTGTCGAGGCAGGTCTCCTGGCTGACGGTGTGCCTGTCGCGAGACTGGCGTTGGCTGCGCCTTCCCGCGAACCCGTTGGACAGGTTTGCAGTGGCGTGGCAGCGAACATCACCGTTCACAGTTGCGGGGGCAGCCGCGGCATCGACCGCGTTCCCTTCTTAGCTCCGGCAAACGCCGAAGAACCTCGAATGCGCAAGGCTACGCATGGTGTGGGGGCGGGTCAATGTCTTGTGGTAGCCGCACGGGGCCCTTCGCGGGCAAGTCGGGTCGCCGCATCGCTCGCTCCTACAGAGAAATGCGATCCCCTGTAGGAGCGAGGCTTGCCCGCGAAAGGGGCGACTCGGTTCCGAGTTGAGAACCCTTGCCAATTGACGCCCAACCCCCGCCCATGCTCTCCTACACACCTTGTTACGGGTGCCCTTCACAGGGTGAAACGGGAAACCGGTGATTCATGTGCTTTACTCAAAGCCATGTCAGTCCGGTGCTGCCCCCGCAACGGTAAGCGAGCGAAGCGTCAGATCCACTGTGCCAGCAGTTCGGCATGGGAAGGTGACGCTTGCAGGTTTCGGCTGACGCCAAAACCCCTCGTGAGCCCGGAGACCGGCCCGCAACACAAAGTGACGATTACGTTCACTGAATAACAAACCCGCGGTGGGCGGGCGCTGTTTGAATCTCTGCGAGCCCGATTCGCAGGGGTCTTCCATGCGCTCTATTCACCCGCTGACAGACCAGAGGGAAGCGCCATGTCGATCATCAGCAGCACCGGCCACACATCCACCAGCACCACCACGACCACCCTGGCTCAACGCCTGACCGCCGCCGTCTGCGCGTCGATCCTTGGCGCGTGCCTGGTGTATTTCGCCGGTTTCTCGCACATCGAAGCGGTGCACAACGCTGCGCACGATACCCGTCACAGCTCCGCCTTCCCGTGCCATTGAGACCTGTCGACATGATCAAGCGTATTGCGCAAACCGCAGGTTTCACAGGGCTGCTGGCCGCCCTGTTGCTGACCCTGCTGCAAAGCTTCTGGGTCGCTCCACTGATTCTGCAGGCCGAGACTTACGAAAAATCCGAGCCGGCCGCTGTTGAAGTTCATGAACACGCCGCCGGTGCTGCCGCTCACACCCACGATGCAGAAGCCTGGGAGCCGGAAGATGGCTGGCAGCGCGTGCTGTCGACAACTGGCGGCAACCTGGTAGTGGCTGTCGGTTTCGCCCTGATGCTCGCGGGCCTCTACACGCTGCGCTCGCCGACCAAAACCTCGCAGGGCTTGCTCTGGGGCCTGGCCGGTTACGCGACGTTTGTACTGGCACCGACCCTCGGCCTGCCGCCGGAACTGCCGGGCACAGCTGCGGCTGACCTGGCACAACGGCAAATCTGGTGGATCGGCACTGCAGCGTCCACCGCCGTTGGCATCGCGCTGATCGCTTTCAGCCGCCACTGGCTGATGAAGATCCTGGGCGTGGCGATTCTCGCCGTCCCTCACGTGATCGGTGCACCACAACCGGAAGTGCACTCGATGCTCGCGCCGCAAGCCCTGGAAACGCAATTCAAAATCGCTTCGCAGCTGACCAACCTCGGATTCTGGCTGGCCCTGGGCCTGATCAGCGCCTGGTTGTTCCGCCGCAAAAGCGATGGTCAATACCACGCATGAGCGACACCAGCACAGCGCCGACGTTAGTGGTCGGCCTGGGCTGCCAGCGCGGCTGCCCCGTCAGCACGCTTCGGGCGTTACTCGATCAGGCATTACAGGCGCATCAAATCGGACTTCAGCAGATCACGGCGTTGGCCAGCATCGACCTGAAGCGCGACGAACCGGGCCTGATCGAGCTTGCCGCGCAACTCGAATTGCCGCTGACGTACTTCAGCAGTGAAGAATTGGCCGGTTATCAACCGCAACTCAGCCACCGTTCGGAAATCGCTTTTGAGCGCACCGGCTGCTACGGCGTAGCAGAAAGCGCCGCCCTCGCCCTTGCCGAACAACTGGCCCAGGCGCCGGCAAAACTGCTGATTTCCCGACAAAAATATGCCCAGGCGACCCTGGCATTGGCCTGCGCTGCGCAAAATCCCCGATAATCCTCGCCTTCGATCATGAGCAATCTTCATCTGAAGCCTTGCCCAGCCCCCTTTTTTGACAGGAAACGACGATGACCGTCTATTTCATTGGCGCAGGTCCCGGCGACCCGGAACTGATCACCGTCAAAGGCCAGCGGCTGATTCGCAGCTGCCCGGTAATCATCTACGCCGGCTCACTGGTGCCCGCCGCCGTACTGGAAGGCCACAACGCCGAACAGGTGGTCAACAGCGCAGAACTGCACCTGGAACAGATCATCGAGCTGATCAAAACCGCCCATGCCAACGGCCAGGATGTGGCGCGGGTGCATTCCGGCGATCCGAGCCTGTATGGCGCGATTGGCGAGCAGATTCGTTACCTGCGCGAACTCGATATTGCGTTTGAAATCATTCCCGGTGTTACCGCGACGGCGGCGTGTGCAGCGCTGTTGGGTGCGGAGTTGACGCTGCCGGACGTGTCACAGAGCGTGATCCTGACTCGCTACGCCGACAAGACCGCGATGCCGGCCGGTGAAGAGCTGGGCAGCCTGGCGCAGCATGGGGCGACCATGGCCATTCATTTGGGGGTGAATCACCTGGAGAAAATCCTGGTTGAATTGCTGCCGCATTACGGCGCGGATTGTCCGATTGCGGTGATTCACAGGGCGACCTGGCCGGATCAGGATTGGGTGGTGGGGACGATTGCGGATATTGCCGGAAAGGTTGAGGCGAAGGGGTTTCGGCGCACGGCGTTGATTCTGGTGGGTCGGGTGTTGGGCAGTGATCAGTTCAGTGAGTCATCGCTGTATCGCGCCGGGCATGCACATTTGTATCGGCCATAGGGCCCCATCGCGAGCAGGCTCGCTCCCACAGGGGATTTGTGTCCGCCACAGATCTAATGTGGGAGTGAGCCGGCTCCGGGCGGCGTTCCGACGATGGGGCCAATGAATTTCACCCATAAAAAACGGCGCTCACGGGGCGCCGTTTTTCATGTCGCAGCGAACACCTTAGTAGTAGGCGTTTTCTTTCTGCGTGTGGTCAGTCACGTCACGAACACCCTTGAGCTCGGGAATGCGCTCGAGCAAGGTGCGCTCGATGCCTTCACGCAGGGTGACGTCTGCCTGGCCGCAGCCCTGGCAACCGCCGCCGAACTTCAACACGGCGATGCCGTCATCGACCACATCGATCAGGCTGACTTGACCGCCGTGGCTTGCGAGCCCCGGGTTGATCTCGGTTTGCAGGTAGTAGTTGATGCGCTCGTTGATCGGGCTGTCGGCGTTGACCATCGGGACTTTGGCGTTTGGCGCCTTGATGGTCAACTGGCCGCCCATGCGGTCGGTGGCGTAGTCGACAACCGCATCGTCCAGGAAAGCTTCGCTGAACGAGTCGATGTAAGCAGTGAAGCTTTTCAGCCCCAGCGCAGTGTCTTCGGGTTTTTCTTCGCCCGGCTTGCAATAAGCAATGCAGGTTTCGGCGTACTGGGTGCCAGGCTGGGTGATGAAGACGCGGATGCCGATGCCCGGGGTGTTCTGCTTGGAGAGCAGATCAGCCAGGTAATCGTGGGCGGCGTCGGTAATGGTAATAGCGGTCATGGAAACTCCTCGCAGGCTTGGGCGCAGTTTACGCCAATCATCGCGCCGCACAAAGTCCTAGTATTTTTGTCGGGAAAGATTACGACAATACCCCCCTGCCTAATGTAGGAGCGAAGCTTGCTCGCGAAGGTGTGTCAGGCGACATGTATGTAGCTGATACACCTTCGCGAGCAAGCTTCGCTCCTACGTTAGTTAGGGGGATTCAAAGATTTTCGTAGCGGTTCATGTCCAGCACGCCCTCTTCCACCGGGTCGGTTTCGTGGACGTACCGGCTCAGGTCATGGAAGTAGAACCAGAATTGCGGATGACTGCGGCGAATCCCCCAGCGTTCGACGATTTTCTCGAAGCGATTGGCATCCTTGGCGTTTTCCATCGCCTCGACAAAGGCTGGCACTTGATCGGCGGGAATGTTGAACATGAAGTTCGGATAGCTGCTGAGCACACCCGGAAAGATCGTGAGCGTGTCGAGCCCCGGCTGATAACGCAGCGACTCACCGAGCAGGAATGCGACGTTGCTGTGTGCGCGGTTGCGCAACAGGCTATAAACCTCGCGTTTGCCGCTCGCGGCTTCGATACGCAACATCGTCGCTTCCGGCAGTTGATCAATGACCTTCAGCCCGGCGGCGGGCCGTGAGGTCAGGCGACTCAAGGCCTGCTCGGCGCTCTGCAAATCCGGGTCGATGTTCGGCCGCGAGCAATAGGCCCCGTCGCAGCGGTTGATCGGATCGGGCTTGGCATTGAGCTCACCGTAACGGGCCAGCAATTGCATGGAAAAGTCGCGTTTCGGGTCTTTTTCGTCGAGGTTCAGTGCCGTCGGCTTGTCGTTGTCGATGGCCTCGTAATCCAGCCACATCTTGAATTTACCGCTGCTCTGGTACCAGTCGTCGAGATAGTCGTCGCGTGAATCGGCGGGCATCAGGCGCAGGAAGTTCTGCTCGGCGCCATTACGGATCAGGTCGAAATACAGGCGCGTCTGCGCCTGATGGGAAACGTTGCCGTACACGTCGAAGTTGACCGCCAACTGATAATACGTGCGCTCCAGCAACGGGAAATCGAACAGCCACATCGTTTGCGGCACATCGCCGATCAGGCCCTTGTTCACCGAGGCGCTGTCGAAATGCCGGAAGATGGTCAGCAGCGCGTTGTCGTTGCCAGCCCATAAAGTCGACCAGCTCGGCGCGGGCGCGTCGGCGTAGTTGTCGCGGCGCAGCACTTCGTACTCGTTACGTTTGTCGCGATAGTCATGCCACAGGCTCAGCACGCTGCCGACATCGTCGTTCTGCCCCGGCATGGCCAGCAACGGCGTGGCCTGGCCGCGGTAGATCGGGTCGATGATGTAGAGATCGTGTTCCGGCGCCTGGAACAGCGCCCAGAAGTTGTCGCGAATCACATCCGTGGCGATCTGCCCACGGCACACCGGCCCGCGGATAAACGTGCGCACGAAGTATTCGGCGTTATCGAGCATGAACTGATAGCGCGCCTGCGCCGGAATCGCCTCGAACGTGGCAAACGGATTGGCCCGGCGTTCCGGACCGTAGCCCGGCAAGGCATTGGCCTGCCAGTTGCCGTTGTAGAACAGGCTTTTGACCCGTGCCATCTTCGCCGCGCTCAGCGGGTAGGTGATGTGGGTCTTCTGCACGATCACGCCCTGCACCGGCCACAAGCGGTAATACACCTGCGTGCCCGGATCGTCATTCGGGCGGCGGGTGTTGATCAGGTCAATCGGCTGGCCGGTCGGCGTGCGCGAACGCACCCACTGGAAGAAATGCCCCGGCTCACCGTCCTTGAAGTAAATGTGGGCAAGGAACCAGTGCTCGAACAACCAGCGCCCCACCAGACTCTGCCGGGCGCCCGGCGAGTTGAGCAGGTTTTCCCACTGCACCACTTGCAAGGCTTCTTTCGCCGAAGGCACCAGGCCTTGTTCATCGATCGGCGCACCCGAGGCCAGCCAGCGTTGCAGCGTCTGGTACTGCTGATCGGTCAGGCCGGTGACCGCCAGCGGCATGCCTTCCTTCGGATGAGCGCCCACGTAACCGTCGAACTCGGCCGGCATCGCGCACATGTTTTCACGATTGAGGCCCAGGACGATGTCTTCCGGCAATTTGGCATTGGGCGTCAGCGGCGTTTTGTGACCCAGTTCCAGCATCCGCGCCATCAACGCGGCCTGGCTGCCCTGGGCGTCAAGTACCGGATAGAAGCCTTTTTGCTGCCAGGCGTGCTTGCCGAAGGCGTCATAAAACAACCGGGTCGGCGCGGCCGCCTGGCTGCGGTCGCCGTCGTAAACCGGGACTTTCGACGCACCGCGCGCCGCGCCTTCGCCGCTGCCCAGGTTGAGCTGACAGGCGGCGTCATTGCAGGCATGGCAGGCCACGCACTTTTCGGTGAAGATCGGTTGGATGTCGCGGGTGTAGGAAATGGCAGCGGAAGGCGCCAGGCCCTGCGCCACGGCGCCCCAGCTTAAAAACAGCAGTACGCTGCTGATGACGACGCGATACGACATGTCCCTGTTCCCGATCCTTGAAAAAACGCAGCGATTCTACCGGGACAGCGCGCCGACCAACATGAGCGATATTCATGCAATTCCCCGACATGCTCTAAAACCGCACAGGTTTGCTATGATTCCGCCCCTTCGTCATGGTCTTTCCGAGTAGTCCCAATGTCCGATCGCAGTGTTCGCCTTCAAGCCCTCAAGCACGCCCTCAAAGAGCGCATTCTGATTCTCGATGGCGGCATGGGCACGATGATCCAGAGCTACAAGCTCGAGGAACAGGATTACCGTGGCAAACGCTTTGCCGACTGGCCAAGCGATGTCAAAGGCAACAACGACCTGTTGGTGCTGACGCGCCCGGACGTGATCGGTGGCATCGAAAAAGCCTACCTGGATGCCGGCGCTGACATTCTGGAAACCAACACCTTCAACGCCACGCGGATTTCCATGGCCGACTACGGCATGGAAGAACTGGCCTACGAACTGAACGTAGAAGGCGCTCGCCTGGCCCGCAAGATTGCCGATGCGAAGACCCTCGAGAACCCGGACAAGCCGCGCTTCGTCGCCGGCGTGCTCGGCCCGACCAGCCGCACCTGCTCGCTGTCCCCGGACGTGAACAACCCCGGCTATCGCAACGTGACCTTCGATGAACTGGTGGAAAACTACACCGAGGCCACCAAAGGCCTGATCGAAGGCGGCGCCGACCTGATCCTGATCGAAACCATTTTCGATACTCTGAACGCCAAAGCCGCAATCTTCGCCGTGCAAGGCGTGTTCGAAGAGTTGGGCATCGAGCTGCCGATCATGATTTCCGGCACCATCACCGACGCCTCCGGCCGTACCCTGTCGGGCCAGACCACCGAAGCGTTCTGGAACTCCGTGGCCCACGCCAAACCGATTTCGGTCGGCCTGAACTGCGCCCTCGGCGCCAGCGAACTGCGCCCGTACCTGGAAGAGCTGTCGAACAAGGCCGGCACCCACGTTTCGGCGCACCCGAACGCCGGCCTGCCGAACGAATTCGGCGAGTACGACGAACTGCCGTCGCAAACCGCCAAGGTCATCGAAGAATTCGCCCAAAGCGGCTTCCTCAACATCGTCGGCGGCTGTTGCGGCACCACGCCGGGCCATATCGAAGCCATCGCCAAAGCCGTGGCCGGTTATGCACCGCGTGAAATCCCGGACATTGCGAAGGCTTGCCGCCTCTCCGGCCTGGAGCCGTTCACCATCGATCGCAGTTCGTTGTTCGTCAACGTCGGCGAGCGCACCAACATCACCGGTTCGGCCAAGTTCGCCCGCCTGATCCGTGAAGACAACTACACCGAAGCCCTGGAAGTCGCCCTGCAGCAGGTCGAAGCCGGCGCCCAGGTGATCGACATCAACATGGACGAAGGGATGCTCGATTCGAAGAAGGCCATGGTGACCTTCCTCAATCTGATTGCCGGCGAACCGGACATCTCCCGCGTACCGATCATGATCGACTCCTCGAAGTGGGAAGTGATCGAAGCCGGCCTGAAATGCATCCAGGGCAAGGGCATCGTCAACTCGATCAGCATGAAAGAAGGCGTCGAGCAATTCATCCATCACGCCAAGCTGTGCAAGCGCTACGGCGCTGCAGTCGTCGTGATGGCCTTCGACGAAGCCGGCCAGGCCGACACCGAAGCGCGCAAGAAAGAGATCTGCAAACGCTCCTACGACATTCTGGTCAACGAAGTCGGCTTCCCGCCGGAAGACATCATCTTCGACCCGAACATCTTTGCCGTGGCCACCGGTATTGAAGAACACAACAACTACGCTGTGGACTTCATCAACGCCTGTGCCTACATCCGCGACGAACTGCCGTACGCCCTGACTTCGGGCGGCGTGTCGAACGTGTCGTTCTCGTTCCGTGGCAACAACCCGGTGCGTGAGGCGATTCACTCGGTGTTCCTGCTGTACGCGATCCGCAACGGGCTGACCATGGGTATCGTCAACGCCGGCCAACTGGAGATCTACGACCAGATCCCGGTGGAATTGCGCGACGCCGTCGAAGACGTGATCCTCAACCGCACCCCGGAAGGCACCGACGCCCTCCTCGCCATCGCCGACAAGTACAAGGGCGACGGCAGCGTCAAGGAAGCCGAGACCGAAGAGTGGCGCGGCTGGGAGGTCAACAAACGTCTTGAGCACGCACTGGTCAAAGGCATCACCACGCACATCGTCGAAGACACCGAAGAATCGCGCCAGTCGTTCGCCCGCCCGATCGAGGTGATCGAAGGCCCGCTGATGTCCGGCATGAACATCGTTGGCGACCTGTTCGGCGCCGGCAAAATGTTCCTGCCGCAGGTGGTGAAATCCGCCCGCGTAATGAAGCAGGCCGTGGCCCACTTGATCCCGTTCATCGAACTGGAAAAAGGTGACAAGCCGGAAGCCAAGGGCAAGATCCTGATGGCAACGGTGAAAGGCGACGTGCACGACATCGGCAAGAACATTGTCGGCGTGGTACTCGGCTGCAACGGCTACGACATCGTCGACCTCGGCGTGATGGTGCCGGCCGAGAAGATCCTGCAAGTGGCCAAGGAGCAGAAGTGCGACATCATCGGCCTGTCCGGCCTGATCACGCCGTCGCTGGATGAAATGGTCCACGTCGCCCGCGAAATGCAGCGCCAGGACTTCCACCTGCCGTTGATGATCGGCGGCGCGACCACCTCCAAGGCACACACGGCGGTGAAGATCGAGCCGAAGTACAGCAACGACGCGGTGATCTACGTGACCGACGCCTCCCGCGCCGTAGGTGTGGCGACGCAGTTGCTGTCCAAGGAATTGAAAGCCGGCTTCGTCGAGAAGACCCGTCTGGAATACATCGACGTTCGCGAACGCACTGCCAACCGCAGCGCCCGCACCGAACGCCTGAGCTACCCGGCGGCCATCGCCAAGAAGCCGCAGTTCGACTGGAGCACCTACGCGCCGGTCAAACCGACGTTCACCGGTTCCAAAGTGCTGGACAACATCGACCTGAAAGTCCTGGCCGAATACATCGACTGGACGCCGTTCTTCATCTCCTGGGACCTGGCCGGCAAGTTCCCGCGCATCCTCACGGATGAAGTGGTCGGTGAAGCCGCCACCGCGCTGTACGCCGATGCCCAGGAAATGCTCGCCAAACTGATCGACGAAAAACTGATCAGCGCCCGCGCAGTGTTCGGGTTCTGGCCAGCCAACCAGGTGCGTGACGACGACATCGAAGTCTACGGCGATAACGGCAAGCCATTGGCCAAGCTGCATCACCTGCGTCAGCAGATCATCAAGACCGACGGCAAGCCGAACTTCTCCCTGGCCGACTTCGTTGCACCGAAGGACAGCGAAATCACTGACTACGTGGGTGGCTTCATCACCACCGCCGGCATCGGTGCCGAGGAAGTGGCCAAGGCGTATCAGGACGCCGGCGACGATTACAACTCGATCATGGTCAAGGCCCTGGCCGACCGTCTGGCCGAGGCCTGCGCCGAATGGCTGCACCAGCAGGTTCGTAAGGATTACTGGGGTTATGCCAAGGACGAGACGCTGGACAACGAGGCGCTGATCAAAGAGCAATACACCGGCATCCGCCCTGCTCCGGGCTACCCGGCGTGCCCCGATCACACCGAGAAGGCCGCGCTGTTCGCGCTGCTCGACCCCGAAGCCGCCGAAATGCGTGCCGGCCGCAGCGGCGTGTTCCTCACCGAACACTACGCGATGTTCCCGGCGGCAGCGGTCAGCGGCTGGTACTTCGCTCACCCGCAGGCGCAGTACTTCGCAGTGGGCAAGATCGACAAGGATCAGGTGCAGAGCTACACCTCGCGTAAAGGTCAGGAGTTGAGCGTGACCGAACGCTGGCTGGCGCCGAACCTGGGTTACGACAACTAAGCCCAAGGACCCCCCCCCACCTGTAGGAGCTGGCTTGCCAGCGATGACGGCCTTGAATTCAACACAAATCCAAAGGACCTCATCGCCGGCAAGCCGGCTCCTACAGAATTGTGTTCGGCTCCGGGTTTAGGCCTCGGGATTGTCTATGCTTACCACTCACACATCCGTGACGAGGGGTTTATGGACGATCCAGTCGACAACAAGCCGCCTACTTTCTGGCAGATGCTGCACAGCGTCATGGCGGCGGCGTTCGGGGTGCAAAGCGGAAAGAACCGTGCGCGGGACTTCACCCACGGCAAGCCGAGTCATTTCGTGATTCTGGGGATTCTGTTCACGGCGGTGTTTGCGTTGACGCTCTACGGCATCGTGCAACTGGTGATCACGCTGGCCGGGGTTTAGCGCATCAGGGTTTGCAGGCTGAACGGATAGCGATAAGACACAGGCCGACCCTTGGCCGACATTCGGCGGAAGTTCACGCCGTAGTCCGGCGACTCACCCATGGCCAGCATTCGCCTGGCGGTTGCCCTGTCGACCAGTTGCAGCAGCGGGATCTGGCGGTCACGGCCGCCGTACTGGCTGATGTCCACGCCCCGATCAAGGTCGTGCACCTGCACCAGTGCCCAACCGCCCAAAGTGAAATGCCCGCCCAACAATACGCTCAACTTTCCATCGACCTTTGCCTGCAACGCGGCCGTCGAGGTATTGACCGCGCTGAACAATGCGTCCTTTCCGGGCACACCGCCCGTCTCCGAATAGGCCTGCATGGCGCCAAACGCCATTTCGTCATTGGCTGACCACACCAGCGAGACTTTCGGGTAGCGCCGGAACAGCAACTTTGCCTGTTCATACGCACGTTCGCGGGTCCAACCGCTGTAAACCAGTTGCCGCAAACGCACTTGCGGGTGCTCGGCCAGCGCTCGCATCATGCCTTGCTCACGCAGTTGCGCCGACGGCGTGATCTTCAGGCCGGAGAACGCCAGCAACTCGATCACCTGGCCGGGCGCCACGGGCGGATGCTGGCGAATCAGCTCCTTGGCCATCAGGTAACCGCCCTCCTCGTCGTTGGGCACCAGGCTGCCCAGTCGATCAGGGCGTTCACCCAGCAGGCTCATTTGGTTGGCCGTCAGCGACGCGTTGACCATAAACAGTTTCACGCCGCTGCCTTGCGCCAGGCGCAACACTTGCGGGGCAATGTACTGTTCGTTGGCGAAGATCAGATAGTCCGGACGATCGGGACCTTGCAGTGCACGGCGCGCTTGCGCCAGCGTGAGTTCCGGCATGCGCCGGGAATAGAGAATCCGAAGGTCGATACCCAGGTCCGTGGCGGCCGCCTGCATGAATTGCGAATAGCTGACCCAGAAGGCTTCGTCAGTTTCCCCGGGATTCAGGAACAACACCGATTCCGCTCGCGCAGCAGGGCCGTAAACCGTGCCGAGCAGCAACAGAAAGGTGTAGAAAAACTTCAACATGGATCGTCCGAGCCCCCGGAAATTCGCCGCGCATTATAGCCAGCGAACACCCGTAAAACGGCGTTTATTACAGTTTTTGTCCGACAATTGTCGGGACCGGGCCCGGACGGGGTCGGTTATTGATGGCTGACCCAGAATACCGCTGTCCCCACGACCAGAATGATCAGAAACAGAATGGCCCAGGCATCGACCGTACTGTCAGGCTTTGAAGCTTTGGTAGGGTTGCTCATTGCATCGCCTCTTGTCGGTTTTATCGGTGATTGCATAAAGACTCGACCACAGTTAAGACGATGATTGCCCACACCACAAATACGGGTTTAGTAATAACGATTCTCGTTAGTCGATTTGGTTCTTTACATATACTCAAACATCACTTTTGCGCATAACTCCAAACTGGTATCTTGCCCCGGCTCCGTTGGGAGTGCGCGGCCGTGCGCGCAGAATTGCCGAGGCAGTATCGGAGACTTTCCAGGCGAAAAACGCAACTGGATCCGACCGGCCCAAGCCTGAGAACAGGACTTATATGTACGTATACGACGAGTACGATCAGCGGATCATCGAGGACCGCGTCAAGCAGTTCCGTGATCAGACCCGACGCTATCTGGCAGGCGAGCTGAGCGAAGAAGAATTCCGCCCTCTGCGTCTGCAAAACGGGCTTTACATCCAACGCTTCGCGCCGATGTTGCGAGTGGCGGTGCCTTACGGCCAGCTGACTTCGCGCCAGACGCGAATGATGGCGAAGATTGCCCGCGACTATGACAAGGGCTACGCCCACATCAGCACCCGCCAGAACGTGCAGTTCAACTGGCCGGCGCTGGAAGACATCCCGGACATCCTTGCCGAACTGGCGACCGTGCAGATGCACGCGATCCAGACCAGCGGCAACTGCCTGCGCAACGTCACCACCGACCAGTTCGCCGGTGTCGCTGCCGACGAGCTGATCGATCCGCGCCCATGGTGCGAGATCGTCCGCCAGTGGACCACGTTCCACCCGGAATTCGCTTACCTGCCGCGCAAGTTCAAGATCGCCATCAACGGTTCGACTTCCGACCGTGCGGCCATCGAAGTCCACGACATCGGCCTTGAGCCGGTGCACAACGCCGCTGGCGAACTGGGTTTCCGTGTGCTGGTCGGTGGCGGCCTCGGTCGTACGCCGGTAGTCGGGGCGTTCATCAATGAATTCCTGCCGTGGCAAGACCTGTTGAGCTACCTCGACGCCATCCTGCGCGTGTACAACCGCTATGGCCGTCGGGACAACAAGTACAAGGCGCGGATCAAGATCCTGGTCAAGGCCCTGACACCTGAAGTCTTCGCGCAGAAAGTCGACGCGGAAATGGAACACCTTCGCGGTGGCCAGACCACGCTGACCGAAGCCGAAGTGCATCGCGTCGCCAAACACTTCGTCGACCCGGACTACAAGGCGCTGGACAACCAGACCGCCGAACTGGCCGAGCTCGACAAGCAGCACCCGGGCTTCGCCCGCTGGCGTACCCGTAACACCCTGGCGCACAAAAAGCCGGGCTATGTTGCCGTGACCCTGTCCCTGAAGCCGACCGGCGTTGCGCCGGGCGACATCACCGACAAGCAGCTCGACGCCGTGGCCGACCTGGCCGATCGCTACAGCTTCGGTCAACTGCGTACGTCCCACGAGCAGAACATCATTCTGGCCGACGTCGAACAGTCCCAACTGTTCGCCATGTGGGGCGAATTGCGCGAGCAAGGTTTCGCCACGCCGAACATCGGTTTGCTGACCGACATCATCTGCTGCCCTGGCGGCGATTTCTGCTCGTTGGCCAACGCCAAGTCGATCCCGATCGCCGAATCGATCCAGCGCCGTTTCGACGACCTGGATTACCTGTTCGACATCGGCGAACTGGACCTGAACATCTCCGGCTGCATGAACGCCTGTGGTCACCACCACGTCGGCCACATCGGTATTCTCGGGGTGGACAAGAAAGGCGAAGAGTTCTACCAGGTATCCCTCGGCGGCAGCGCCAGCCGTGATGCGAGCCTGGGCAAGATCCTCGGCCCGTCCTTTGCCCAGGACGCCATGCCAGACGTGATCGAGAAACTGATCGACGTGTACATCGAACAACGTACCGAAGACGAGCGTTTCATCGACACCTATCAGCGTATTGGCATCGACCTCTTCAAGGAACGCGTCTATGCAGCGAATAATTAAGAACAACGAAGTCGTCGACGAAACCTGGCACTTGCTGCCCAAGGATTTCAACATCGACGAGATCACCAACTGCGACGACTACATCGTCCCGTTGCAGCTGTGGCGCGAACACAGCCGCATGCTCCTGGCCCGCGACGGCGGCCTGGGCGTGTGGCTGGATGCCGACGAAGAAGCTGAAGAAATCGGTGAAGACGTGGCGAGTTTCCAGGTCATCGCCTTGAACTTCCCGGCCTTCACCGATGGCCGCAACTACTCCAACGCCCGCCTCCTGCGTGATCGTTACGGTTTCAAAGGCGAACTGCGGGCGATCGGCGATGTGCTGCGCGACCAGTTGTTCTACATGCATCGCTGCGGTTTCGACGCCTTTGCAGTGCGCGCCGATAAAGACCCGTACGAAGCCCTGGAAGGTCTCAAGGACTTCTCGGTGACCTATCAGGCCGCCACCGACGAACCGCTGCCGCTGTTCCGTCGCCGCTGACCACATAAAGCCCTGACCCCATGGGATCAGGGCTTTATCAGCTCCACCAATCTGCTATCGCTCGATCGGAATCGGTTGCCCCAAGGCCACCCAGTCCCGGTATAGCTGCGCACGGTTTTCCAGCACCGCGAAAACCGCAAGAGGGTTGTCGAAAGCGCCCTCCGGCATAGGTGTATTCCTGCTCAATCGCCCCCACAACTGGTCCGAAGCGTCTGCTTCCGTCAACAGTCGCCATACCCGTGCCTGAAGGTCTGGATAGTTGACCTGGAAATCCGGGGTGAGCGTCAATGTATTCATGGTCCCTAAAAACCTCCCACCACCTGGCTTGAGCGCCAGTCGCTGCCAGATTTGCAGCCTGGCATCGCGCAGCCCTGCTTCAGTCCCGTTCAACCAGGCCGCCGGATTCCCATAGTCAGGCCCCGCCGCACTCAACCACAAGTTGATCCCCGTTTGTTCTCGATGCGTAATCAGACGCCGCAACGTGTCTTCGTCGGTCAACGGGTTGTTCCACAGCAGCACTCGATCCCTGGCGATGGCCTGGTTCAGCACCGCCTGGGGGACCCGCGTGATCTGGTTATCGCGCAAATCAAGGGAGGTCAGGTACGGCTCATGCATGATTCCGACCGGGCATCGACTTATTCCGGTATTCCTCAGGTTTAGCTGTCGCAGGTTATTCAAGCCGAGCACCATCGGCGGTACGCCCAACGGGTTGTCGCTCAGATCGAGGCTTTGCAGACTGGTCAGATCAGTCAGTTGTGAAGCGGCGCGTTCACTGAATACCAGTTGGGTGGCGCGCAGATTGAGTGAGGACAGGTGTCTCAACCCGCAAAGGGAAGGAGGCAAGGCGCACCCCTCGTGGCCGTCCTCGGAGAAATGACGCAAGTCGACGTTTTCCAGATTTAACGTCTCAAGATTCGGGAAGCTTTCGAGAAAGCCGTTCAAACTGCCCTCCTCGGTCAGATGGAAGCCTTGCATCGACAATTCGAGCACATCGTCCAACCGGACACTCAGAGTGGGCAGTCGGTGATAGTTCTCGAAGGCAAGATCGAGCCTGACGCCGTGCAGCTGCTCGCCTGAGTACAGGCGATTTAGCGGTGGCCCGCGTTTTTGCCAGATAGCGACAAGCTCTACGGCAAGCTCAGTCCTGATCGCTCGCTCCTCATTCAAGCCCGTTTGCAGGACATGCGCATTGTGCACGGCGATTTGCGCATGGCTCATACCCGCAGCGGCTTCGTCGCCCATGGCCAGCAAGGGAAGTTCGATGTGTTCAATGTCTTGCGCGGCTTGATCGACCCAGTCCATCAACTCGGTGTTGAGTTGGTGCAACTGCAGATTCAGCCCGTCGATGTGCGCCTGCACGGATACACCCGCACGCTGTATGACCTGATCCGCGTCCGCGTCGGTGAAGTCCGGGTAAATGTCCTTGATCTGTAACCGGGTGGCCTGCAGTTTCATGGCGTCACCCTGAGGCGTCGTCGGGTAGCCTCCACCGCGCAGCCCCTGCCGCTCGAAGGTCAACCCGGAGTCGAGCCTTTGCAAGCCAAGCAGGGTTTCGGTTCGGGACAAAGCATGATCGCTGAGGCTGAGCCGCAACTCACTGGCTGGTTCCAGCGACGTGAGTTGCAACACTGAGCGCTCTTCCTCCGACAGCACGCCGAGGATCGCGTCGTAGAAATCCGTTTGCCGGCCTTGTCGCAGGTAACGGTTTCCCACCTTGATGACGTATCGGAAGTTCGGGGTATCAAGTGGCCCGCAACGGTCAAGAACCCGGCCAGTGGACGAACCGTCGAGGACCTCGATCCGCAAGTCCTGGGGCCAGCCGGGCAGGTTTTTCAGGGAATGCAATGCCAGCCTGTCCGTCTCGGCGTTCACCACCGAGCGCAGATAAAAGCCTTCATAGGCACGATTGAGCCGCACATGCTGTTGGTATTGCCGTGCCTTGCTGTCCAGACGTGCGAAAACCTGCCTGGCCTCGGCCATCTCGGGCGCTCTTTGGATATCCACGCCATAGCGGTCGAGCATTTGCTCGATAGCGCTTGTTGGCAGGTCCGGGTATTGATCCTGGAACAACCGGACCCATTCAAGCTCTGAACGTTGCAGTTCAGCGTAACGTTGGCCGAATAGCACCGGGTCCCCGGCCGGCCCGAGCTCCTGATCGATCCTGAAGCGATTGATGGTGTCAGCCAACAAGGGCGTCGGCGAGCGGCCAGTCTGGATCAACCGCAGCATGTCGTCGTCAATCGTGCTGACCTTGCCGATTTGCGCCAGCACTTCATCGCTGAACGACGCCACAGAGGGGCCAATTGCGCGAATGAGTTCGACGCGGGTCGCCGGCACCACGTTCGAAGGGCCTGGCGTTGGGGTAACGGCCACTTCCGGCACGGGCCTTGCGCCTTCCTCTGCTGAATCGACGATGACTGCGTCACCTTTTTGCGCCACCTCCGCGACGATCGGCAAGGCATTGAGCAAGCCAAAAACAGTGCGCGTCACGCCCTCTGAGCGTTCGCTGGATGTCTTGCCGTTGACCACCTGATCAATGCCGTAGCCCGCATCGATAAGCCCGGCCAGCGCCAAGACTCCCTCGCCTCCCGGAACGAACAACGCCAAGGGCCCAAATCGGTTGACCCACTGCACAAGCGGCTCAACGACCGCGCTTAGATTGTCACGATTGACCTGGGCATCGTCACGGATGCTTTTGATGCTGGCCCGGGCTGCCTGCTTCATCGTCAGCACGCACTGGGCAAACGGATCGGTGTCAGATGCCGGATCGTCGTAGCCAATGTACTCGTCCGGGTCCCAGTAGCCGTCGTTGTTGAAAAAACCGGCATTGTTCGTCAGCCAGTGTTTTGCCGGGTACAACGCCATGCCATCCAGCGCCGTCAGAACACCGGCATGAAACGTACCGTCTTCGCGGTCATCTTCAGCAAAGTGGGCGGCCAATGCCTGCCTGGCCTCACTCACCTGGCCTTGAACGGCAATCCATTGGTGCAGTTGATTGGCATCGACGAATTCGTGCAGCGGAGAAGAGTTGCCGGGAATGTACAACAGCACTCTGGGGCTTGCGGTGTCGCGAAAG
Organism: Pseudomonas sp. BF-R-01; assembly: GCF_019946615.1. Taxonomy (NCBI): domain Bacteria; kingdom Pseudomonadati; phylum Pseudomonadota; class Gammaproteobacteria; order Pseudomonadales; family Pseudomonadaceae; genus Pseudomonas; species Pseudomonas sp. BF-R-01. Next base: position 5,877 of record NZ_JAGYFX010000072.1, on the reverse strand, counting down.
GCCCAGATATCGGTTGCGGTATAACGGTAGAGCTTTAACCGGCCGATCCTGACCGAGGAAGGCGCGTGAGTCGGTGCTTGCAGTTGCCCGGTGGTCAGTGTTTCCCATGGCTGATCGGGCGGTAAACCCGCCGCTCGCATCGCCAGTTCCAGGCCTTTTGGCGACAGGCGTTGTTCGTGAAATTGCAACCAGGCGGCCATGACGAACGCCGCTTTGACCGACGTCCTCAGCGCGTAAGGTTCGGCTGCAACAAGTACGTCATCGGCTGGCCAGGCTTGACCGAGATACGCTTCGTACAAGTCCTTCAGTTCCAGTTCCCAGACCCATTTCTTGTAATCGGCAGGCCGCAGGTTGATCTGTGTTGAAGGCCCGTAAACTTGCGGTGTGGTTTGGCGATAGATGCCTTCATACGTCTGGTGATTACCGCTGCCGTGGTCGGCGAACTCATCGACGTTTTTCACAATGCGTACGGCAGGCCCGATATCCGGCGGCGTGTACAGGCCGAACGCTGTTTCAGCGAAACGCCCGTCACCCACAGTCTGATAGTTGGATAACAACGTTTGCAGCAGCGAGCGGGAACTCGCCACTTGCCCTTGCTCGATACCGTTTTCTGCTGGATGGCCCTTGTAGTTGTAATCAAGCGTAACCAGCAAGGCTGTCTGCGGATCAATTCCCTGGCCCCATTTTTCCTTGATCAGGTGTTCGCCAAACTGGCCGGGGGTCTGGGGCAGCGCGATATCCAGCGCGGCTTTCAGTTCGTCGCGCATTCGTGCAGAGGGCGCAGGATGCGGGCCGGCAGCGTTGTTATGAGGGAGCTCTTTCATGGTGCATTCCATTGCAATCATTTCAGGAACACCACCCTACCCAACCCGGGCTGCCGAAAAAGCCGGACCGATTGACAGTGACGATAGGAAATTTCGCTGCATGCGCACGGAAAGCGCGGCCTTGCGAAAGGCAAAAAAAAAACCGTGGAGGCTATCCACGGTTTCATTTTTCAGGCGACGGTGTTTTGAAAAATCACCAGAAGCGTTGCTGGGTCAACCGACTCCACCAGCTCAGCAATACGCGATCGACCGAGCCGCTGGCCGCCATGCCGATGCGCTCTTGCAGGCTTTTGCGTTCAGCGTAGTGCAGGTGATAAAGCTCCGATCTCTTCGCGCGCTCGGCGAGGTATTCATCGCTGGTCTTGAGCTCGTCCACCAGTTGCTTGTCCAGCGCCGCGATGCCGAGCCAGATTTCGCCGGTTGCCACTTCGTCGATGGCCAGTTGCGGGCGATAGCGGGAAACGAAGTTCTTGAACAGCTGGTGAGTGATGTCCAGGTCTTCCTGGAACTTCTCACGGCCCTTCTCGGTATTTTCGCCAAACACGGTGAGGGTGCGTTTGTACTCGCCGGCGGTCAGGACTTCAAAGTCGATGTCGTGCTTTTTCAGCAGGCGATTGACGTTGGGCAACTGCGCCACCACGCCGATCGAGCCGAGAATCGCGAACGGCGCGCTGATGATCTTCTCGCCGATGCACGCCATCATGTAACCGCCACTGGCCGCGACCTTGTCGATACACACGGTCAAAGGCACGCCGGCATCGCGGATGCGCGCCAGTTGCGAGGATGCCAGGCCGTAGCTGTGAACCATGCCGCCACCGCTTTCCAGACGCAGCACCACTTCATCCTTGGGCGTGGCCAGGGTCAGTAGCGCGGTGATCTCGTGACGCAGGCTTTCAGTGGCCGATGCCTTGATGTCACCGTCGAAATCCAGCACGAACACCCGCGGTTTTGCTTCGGGTTTCTTCTTTTGCTTTTTCTCGGATTTAGCCTCGACCTTGCGCAAGGCCTTGAGCTGGTCCTTGTCGAGCAAGGTCTGCTCCAGGCGTTCGCGCAGCCCTTTGTAGAAATCATTGAGTTTGCTGACTTGCAACTGGCCGGCCGACTTGCGTCGACCTTTGCTGCGCAATGCCGCGAAACTGGCCAGGACCACCAGAATGGCGATCACCAGTGTCACGGTTTTAGCCAGGAAACTGGCGTACTCGGACAGAAAATCCACAGTCACTCCTTCAGTACAATGCGCTGCATAAACGCGCGCGGGATACCATCAGCATACCCATGCGCCGGCTTGGCGACCAGCCGTGAAACCTCTGGCAACAGGCCTGTAACGGGCATTTCAAACAAGCGTATGTTTTTTCATTGACAGCTCACCGCCATCCTCATAACCTCGCCGAACCTTCAACGTACCGGGAAGACGCGGACGTGGGCACTATCTATTTGATTCGACATGGCCAGGCCTCCTTTGGTGCAGACGACTATGACGTCCTGTCGCCGACTGGTATTCGCCAGGCAGAAGTCCTCGGCCGGCATCTCGCCGAACTGGGTATCAGCTTCGACCGCTGCCTCTCGGGCGACCTGCGCCGTCAGCAGCATACGGCCAACAGCGCGCTGGAACAGTTCGCGGCCGTGGGCTTGCCGGTGCCGACCGTGGAAATCGATTCCGCGTTCAACGAATTCGACGCCGACGCGGTCATCCGCGCGCTGTTGCCGGCCATGCTCGACGATGAGCCCGAAGCGCTGGACATCCTGCGCAACGCTGCGCAAAACCGCGCCGAGTTCCAGCGTATTTTCGCGCTGATCATCGAGCGCTGGCTGGCCGGTACGTATGACACGCCGGGCCTGGAAAGCTGGCTGGGCTTTGTCGAGCGGGTGCAGGCCGGCCTGCATCGCATCCTCGAAAGCGCCGACAACACCCAGAAAATCGCCGTGTTCACCTCCGGCGGCACCATCACTGCCCTGCTCCACCTCATTACGCAAATGCCCGCCAGGCAGGCCTTTGAACTGAACTGGCAAATCGTCAACACCTCGCTCAACCAGCTGAAATTCCGTGGCCGCGAGGTGGCACTGGCTTCTTTCAACAGTCATGCGCACCTGCAACTGTTGAAAGCACCGGAACTCATCACGTTTCGCTGAGTCCGGACTATTGTGACCCTGGCTGTAATCACCCAGCTCTAATTACCCAAGAAAGGATCGAACCATGACCTCCGTAGCTGATGCCGTACAAGCAATGAAAGCCAAGTTCAACCCAGCCGCTGCTGCCGGCCTGGACCTGGTTTTCGGTTTCCGCATCGACGACACCAAGAACTTCTCGCTGATCGTCAAGAACAGCACCTGCGAACTGCAAGAAGGCGAAAACCCGGACGCCCAGGTCACTCTGGTGATGGACGGCGAAACCCTGGAAGGCATCGTTGACGGTTCGACCGACGGCATGCAAGCGTTCATGGGCGGCAAACTGCGCGCTGAAGGCGACATGATGCTGGCCATGAAACTGTCCGAGCTGTTCCCAAGCTAAGACGGCGGTTCCCGCGCTCGGGAGCCTCTCTGGTTGCATACGAATCCCGCCCCTTGTGGCGGGATTCGTCGTTTTTCACCTTTGGAAAACGGCTGTCGGTGAATTTGCGGTCTATATTCCTTCTGGCCGCATGCGTCAGACATCGGCTGTTCTGTCCCCTTTTTCTTCTATGAAAGAACCGAGCGGAGAACACTGCATGAGCCCACCTGACGAGCACGACGGTTTCAACCGTCGACGTGTACTGCAAGGCCTTACGGCAGGTGCCGTCGGCGCCTGGATCAGCCCGCTAATCGCAGGGAGTAAAACCATGCCAGATGCCCCGGCCGACCTCATTCTGTACAACGGACGCCTGCACACCGTCGATCGCAAGAAACCCCAGGCCAGCGCCGTCGCGATCAAAGACGGACGCTTCGTGGTGGTCGGCAGCGACGCTCAGGCCATGGCCCTGCAAGGTCCCGGCACGCAAATCATTGATCTGCACGGTCGCACGGTGATTCCCGGCCTCAATGACTCGCACCTGCACTTGATCCGTGGCGGCTTGAATTACAACCTTGAGTTGCGCTGGGAAGGCGTGCCGTCCTTGGTCGATGCCTTGCGGATGCTCAAGGATCAGGCCGACCGCACACCCACGCCGCAATGGGTACGGGTGGTCGGCGGCTGGAACGAATTCCAGTTCGCCGAAAAGCGCCTGCCAACGATTGATGAACTGAACAAAGCCGCGCCGGATACGCCGGTGTTCGTGCTGCACCTCTACGACCGCGCCCTGCTCAACCGCGCCGCGTTGAAAGTGGTCGGCTACACCCGCGACACACCGAACCCGCCGGGCGGTGAAATCCAGCGAGATGCCAACGGCGACCCGACCGGCATGCTGATCGCGCGCCCTAACGCGATGATTCTGTATTCGACCCTGGCCAAGGGCCCGAAACTGCCGCTGGAGTACCAAGTCAACTCGACCCGGCAGTTCATGCGCGAACTCAATCGCCTCGGCGTCACCAGCGCCATCGATGCTGGCGGCGGTTATCAGAATTACCCGGACGACTATCAGGTGATCCAGCAACTGGCCAAAGACCAACAACTGACGGTGCGGATCGCCTATAACCTGTTCACGCAGAAACCCAAGGAAGAGCTGACTGACTTCAAAAACTGGACCGGCACGTCGCATTACGGTCAGGGCGACGATTTCCTGCGGCACAACGGTGCCGGGGAAATGCTGGTGTTTTCGGCGGCGGATTTCGAAGACTTCCTGGAACCACGCCCGGACCTGCCGCAAACCATGGAGCAGGAGCTGGAGCCAGTGGTCCGGCATCTGGTGGAACAGCGTTGGCCGTTCCGCCTGCACGCCACGTACAACGAATCCATCAGCCGCATGCTCGACGTGTTCGAGAAGGTCAATCGCGACATCCCGTTCGACGGTTTGCCATGGTTTTTCGACCACGCCGAAACCATCACCCCGCAGAACATCGAACGCGTCAAAGCCTTGGGCGGTGGCATTGCGATTCAGGATCGCATGGCCTTTCAAGGCGAGTACTTCGTCGACCGCTACGGCGCCAAGGCTGCCGAACACACACCACCCATCGCGCGTATGCTCGCCGAAGGTGTACCGGTCGGTGCCGGCACCGACGCCACGCGGGTGTCGAGCTACAACCCCTGGACTTCGATGTATTGGTTGGTCAGCGGCCGAACCGTCGGTGGTCTGGCGTTGTATCCGCAAGGCTTGAGCCGCGACACGGCGCTGGAATTGTTCACCCACGGCAGCGCCTGGTTCTCTTCCGAGCAGGGTAAGAAAGGCCAGATCAAGGTCGGGCAACTGGCGGACCTGATTGCGCTGTCGGCGGACTATTTCCACATCGAGGATGAAGCGGTCAAATGGATCGAGTCGGTGCTGACGATTGTCGACGGCAAGATTGTCTATGGCACCGCCGAGTTCGAGAAATTCGGGCCGCCGCCTGTGCCGGTGGTGCCGGAATGGTCACCGGTGGTGAACGTGCCGGGCCATTGGAAACCGTTGGCACCGATGACGGCGCAGGTTCATCAGTGTGTCGGGGCTTGCGCTGTGCATGCCCATAGCCATGAGCGGGCGCGTTTGTCTTCGGCACCGGTCAGTGATTTCCAGGGATTTTGGGGGGCGTTTGGTTGTTCGTGTTTTGCGTTTTGAATTGAACGGTGGAGAGCCTGGCCTGAGATTGACGTTGCTCCTACAGGGTTAACTTTGGACCCTGTAGGAGCTGGCTTGCCAGCGATGGCTGCGTGTCAGGCGACGAGTTTTTTGCTGGTGTACATATCCATTACTGGGGTGACGGCGGCTATTGGTTCCGCTTTTACAGCGGGTCACTTGGAAGAGCGCCAAGTAACCAAGCGCCCGCGCCCCTGACGTACGGTGGCTCGCTAATGCTCGCCATGCCCTCGCTCCGGTCCTGCTCCGTGGGCCCGCCGCCATCGGCCATCCATGGCCGGGGGCGGCTAACCCGGCATCCATGCCGGGTTGCCCACTGCGCAGAACCTCCACTCGGCCTTCCGACGGGGCAGATCAAGATCAAAAGCCAA
>NZ_JAGYFX010000071.1:0-30079 GCF_019946615.1 Pseudomonas sp. BF-R-01 | reverse complement strand
CTCCTACAGGGTTGCGTTATGGCATCGAACGGGGGCGTGTTCGGTCATCAAGGGTGGCTATCTGCTGCTAATTATGGAACCTTTTAAAAGGTGGAGGCGTCCACTCCCCTGTTACGGCACTCGTCCCAGGGGCTGAAAAATCAGCAAGTTAGCCTGACGAGGCTGCGCTTATGGCTCGATTCATGTCCCTTCGCGGGCATAGAACGCGCTGCTTCTCGCGAACGCTTACTTCGGCAGCCAGGACTGGCATTGCCACACGAAGCTGCGTTCGCCGACAAAGAAAAAAGGAGTCCGCCTGTGGCTATTCGCTATGGCAAAGGGCTGACAGGAGGTGCGGTTGTCGTCGCCCTTCTGGCCCTGCTGGTCCACTGGATTGGCATCAACACGATCGAACAGTACCGCGACGATTTGTTGTTTTACCTGCAAGCTCATCTGATTCTCGTCCTCGCCTCCATGCTGGCCGCCCTTGTTGTGGGCATACCCGCCGGTATCTTCCTCAGCCGTCCGACCATGGTGGGACGCGCCGAACGCTTCATGCAGATCTTCAACATCGGCAACACCGTGCCGCCACTTGCCGTACTGGCCATTGCCCTGGGGATTCTGGGCATCGGCAGCGGCCCCGCGATCTTCGCCCTGTTCCTCGCCTCGCTGTTGCCGATCGTGCGCAACACCTATGAAGGCCTGAAAAATGTTCAGGGCTCCCTCAAGGAAGCGGCCGTCGGCATCGGCATGACGCCGACTCAAGTGCTGTGGCGGGTTGAACTGCCGAACGCCGTGCCGATCATCATCGGCGGTGTGCGTGTAGCCCTGGCGATCAACGTCGGTACCGCACCGCTGGCGTTCCTGATTGGCGCCAACAGCCTGGGCAGCCTGATTTTCCCCGGCATCGCCCTGAACAATCAGCCGCAACTGCTGCTCGGCGCGGCCTGCACCGCCCTGCTGGCCTTGCTGCTCGACGGCCTGGTGACACTCGCCAGCCGCCTCTGGCTCGAACGCGGCTTGCGCCCGTCTTAAGCCTCGGCAAAGGAATAATCATGAAGACATCAAGCTTTTTACTAGGCTGCGTTCTGCTGTTCTCGGGAATCGCCCAAGCCGCTGAAAAACCGGTGATCCGCATCGGCGCCCGGGTGTTCACCGAACAAACCCTGCTCGCGGAAATCACCTCCCAGTACCTGCGCGCCAAGGGTTATGACACCCAGGTGACTGGCGGTCTGGGCAGCAACCTCGCTCGCAGCGCCCACGAAAGTGGCCAACTGGACCTGATGTGGGAATACACCGGCGTCTCACTGGTGGCCTACAACCATGTCACCGAAAAACTCGACAGCGCTCAGTCCTACGCCAAGGTGAAAGAACTCGACGCGAAAAAAGGCCTGGTCTGGCTGACCCCGTCGAAGTTCAGCAACACCTACGCCCTGGCCCTGCCGGAAAAAACCGCGAAGGCCTACCCGCAGATCAACACCATCAGCGAGCTGAACACGGTGATGCAGGCTGAGGCGAAGACTAATCACCTGGTCGCGCTGGACACCGAGTTCGCCAACCGCTCCGATGGTCTGGACGGCATGGTCGACCTCTACAGCATGAACCTGACGCGCAAAAACATCCGCCAGATGGATGCAGGCCTGGTCTACACCGCCCTGCGCAATGGCCAGGTGTTCGCCGGTCTGGTCTACACCACCGACGGTCGCTTGAACGCCTTCAAGTTGAAACTGCTTGAAGACGACAAGCACTACTTCCCGGACTACACCGCCGCGCCGGTGGTGCGTCAGGTTTACCTCGATGCCCACCCGCAACTGGCGCAAGAGATCAAGCCGCTGGCCGAGCTGTTCGATGACGAAACCATGCGCCAGCTCAACGCGCGGGTCGATGTCGATCACGAAAGCCCTTCATCCGTTGCCGCCGACTTCCTGCGCCAGCACCCCATCAACTAAGGAGGAAAAGTCATGGAATTTCTCAACGCCTTTTCCCATCTCGACTGGCCGCAGGTGCTGCATCTGACCTGGCAGCACATCACCCTGGTCGGCATCGCCGTGACCCTGGCGATTCTGGCCGGCGTGCCGCTGGGCATTCTGATGACACGTTTCCCGACGCTCGCCGGCCCCTTGCAAGCCAGCGCCACGGTGCTGCTGACCGTGCCGTCGATTGCACTGTTCGGCCTGCTGCTGCCGTTCTACTCCAAATTCGGCCAGGGCCTGGGGCCGATGCCGGCGATCACGGCAGTGTTTCTGTACTCGCTGCTGCCGATCATGCGTAACACCTACCTCGCCCTGACCGGCGTCGAACCGGGCATTCGCGAAGCCGCACGCGGCATCGGCATGACCTTCGGCCAGCGCCTGCGCATGGTCGAACTGCCGATTGCCGTGCCGGTGATCCTCGCCGGCGTGCGCACCGCCGTGGTCATGAACATCGGTGTCATGACCATCGCCGCGACCATCGGCGCCGGTGGCCTCGGTGTCCTCATTCTCGCTTCCATCAGCCGCAGCGACATGTCGATGCTGATCGTCGGCGCCGTGCTGGTCAGCCTGCTGGCCATCTTCGCCGACCTGCTTCTGCAATGGCTGCAACGCACGCTGACTCCAAAAGGACTGCTCAAATGATCGAACTTCAAAACCTCAGCAAGACTTTCCAAAGCAACGGCAAAGACGTGAAAGCCGTGGACTCGATCAGCCTGACCGTCAATGAAGGCGAAATCTGTGTGTTCCTCGGGCCATCGGGCTGCGGCAAAAGCACCACGCTGAAGATGATCAACCGCCTGATCAAGCCGACCTCGGGCAAGATCCTGATCAACGGCGAAGACACCACCGACCTCGACGAAGTGACCCTGCGTCGCAACATCGGTTACGTGATCCAGCAGATCGGCCTGTTTCCGAACATGACCATCGAGGAAAACATCACCATCGTTCCGCGCCTGCTGGGCTGGGACAAACAGAAGTGCCACGACCGCGCCCGCGAGTTGATGAGCATGATCAAGCTTGAACCCAAGCAATATTTGAATCGTTATCCGCGAGAATTGTCCGGTGGTCAGCAGCAACGGATCGGCGTGATTCGCGCACTGGCGGCGGATGCACCGTTGCTGTTGATGGATGAACCGTTCGGCGCGGTCGACCCGATCAACCGCGAGATGATCCAGAACGAGTTCTTCGAGATGCAACGGGCGCTGAACAAGACCGTGATCATGGTCAGCCACGACATCGACGAAGCGATCAAGCTGGGCGACAAGATTGCAATCTTCCGCGCCGGCAAGCTGTTGCAGATCGATCACCCGGACACGCTGCTGGCGCACCCGGCGGACGACTTTGTCAGCAACTTCGTCGGCCAGGACAGCACGCTCAAGCGTCTGCTGCTGGTGAAGGCCGAAGACGCGGCGGACAACGCACCGTCCGTCAGCCCGGAGACGCCGGTGACTGAAGCCCTGGAGTTGATGGATGAACATGACCGTCGTTATGTCGTGGTCACGGACGGTGAGAACAAAGCGCTCGGTTATGTACGACGTCGCGACCTGCACCGTCAGACCGGGGCTTGCACGCAGTACCTGCGTGAGTTCAATGCCACGGCAGCGTACGACGAGCATTTGCGCATCCTGTTGTCACGGATGTACGAGTTCAACCGTTCGTGGTTGCCGGTGATGGATGCCGAGCGAGTGTTCCTCGGCGAAGTGACGCAGGAATCGATTGCCGAGTACCTGAGCTCCGGCAAGTCCCGAGGCGGCAAGACCAGCATTGTTTCGCCAGCCGAGGCTGTTGCCTGACATCTATATAGCTGGGTAAACATGCAAAACCTGTGGGAGCGAGCCTGCTCGCGATAGCACCTTGTCAGCCAACGACGATGTTGAATTTGAAATTGCCATCGCGAGCAGGCTCGCTCCCACAAAAACCGCACAGCCTGTGACCGGAAAAAAATATCAACACCTGCCTCGGCAAGCGGCCTCTAAAAAGGTCCGCCGAAACAGTCAAAAAATCGCTCAGCCGACCTTTTCGCAGCTATCGTCGCCGATGTTGACGCCATCGCAGTTATCTTTGAGTTGGCAGACATAAGCGTCGAACGTGCAGGTATTTTTAACACTTCAGAATTCCTCGGGAACATCGGCCTGTCATCTGTGTCGAGTACAAGGAGAGCTGGCGGCAACGTGCGTCAGACAAGTGCAAAAACGCGACATTTTTTGTTGATCTCAAGCCCCTCACGCCCTAAAGTTCGCGCCGAACGTCCATGCTGGAAACGATCCATCCGGCTCAAGTACTGACGACGAGACAGCAAGGCCAAGGGAAAGCACCGCTTCCCATGGCCTTTTTGCTTTCGGCGACATGCCTTGGGAAGTAGGCGAACCAAAGTGGGGATACGGAGGACGTTCATTTGCACCCATTGATTAATCTAGTTTGCCAGTAGGAGTTCCCAGCATGTCGATCAACGTCGAAGACTATTTCGCGCGCGATACCTTTCAGAAAATGAAGGCTTTCGCCGACAAACAAGAAACCCCGTTCGTGGTTATCGACACCGCGATGATCAGCCAGGCCTATGACGACCTGCGCGCCGGTTTCGAATTCGCCAAGGTCTACTACGCCGTCAAGGCCAACCCGGCCGTCGAAATCATCGACCTGCTCAAAGAGAAAGGCTCGAACTTCGACATCGCCTCGATCTACGAGCTCGATAAAGTGATGAACCAGGGCGTCGGCCCGGATCGCATCAGCTACGGCAACACCATCAAGAAATCCAAGGACATCCGCTACTTCTACGAGAAGGGCGTGCGTCTGTATGCCACTGACTCCGAAGCCGACCTGCGCAACATCGCCAAGGCTGCACCGGGTTCGAAAGTCTACGTGCGCATCCTCACCGAAGGCTCGACCACTGCCGATTGGCCTTTGTCGCGCAAATTCGGCTGCCAGACCGACATGGCCATGGACCTGCTGATCCTTGCCCGTGACCTGGGCCTGGTGCCTTACGGCATCTCGTTCCACGTCGGCTCGCAACAGCGCGACATCAGCGTCTGGGACGCAGCGATCGCCAAGGTCAAAGTGATCTTCGAGCGCCTGAAAGAAGAAGACGGCATCCACCTGAAGCTGATCAACATGGGCGGTGGCTTCCCGGCCAACTACATCACCCGCACCAACAGCCTGGAAACCTACGCTGAAGAAATCATCCGTTTCCTCAAGGAAGACTTCGGCGACGACCTGCCGGAAATCATCCTGGAACCGGGCCGTTCGTTGATCGCCAACGCCGGCATCCTGGTCAGTGAAGTGGTGTTGGTCGCACGCAAATCCCGCACCGCCGTCGAGCGCTGGGTGTACACGGATGTGGGCAAGTTCTCCGGCCTGATCGAAACCATGGACGAAGCCATCAAGTTCCCGATCTGGACCGAAAAGAAAGGCGAAGTGGAAGAAGTGGTTATCGCCGGCCCGACCTGCGACAGCGCCGACATCATGTACGAGAACTACAAGTACGGTTTGCCGCTGAACCTGGCGATCGGTGATCGTTTGTACTGGCTGTCGACCGGTGCGTACACCACCAGCTACAGCGCCGTCGAGTTCAATGGCTTCCCGCCGCTGAAGTCGTTCTACGTGTAATACCGCTTGCTGTAACAACAGAAGGTCCATGACATGTCATGGACCTTTTTTTATGCCCGGGACCAGTACCGCATTTGTTCAGCCATCGACTTGACCTCTCTCAGCACATGCTCGACCTGCGCCAGAGCGCAGTTCAATTGCGAGAGTTTAATAGTCGGCCTGACGTTACGTAATTCAAGCTCAGCTACCGTCAGAAAGTGCTGCATTGCATAGAGGAAGTCGCTCAGATTGTGAATCGCCGAGCAGGCCTCTGTCTTGATCGCGAACAGTTCACGCAGATGCTCGTTCGCCCGCGCCTGACGCGCCTGTGCAGAATCGCCTGGACTGGCAGCGCCACTCAGCCCGGGCAGGCCTGATCCGCCATCCACGTACCAGGCTTCAAGTCGGGAATAGCGCGAGTGGCACTCACAGGATTTCAACGTCAACGACCGGAAAAACCGCTCGAACACGTTCTGGATATCATTGTGCAATTCCTGCGGCACAGCCTTGAAGTCCAACAGTGCAGACTTGGTACGACCCAGGCGCAGAGAAAGCTCGAAAGCCAGGCCGTCGACATCACTGGGAGGAAACCAGATCCACCACTGCGATCGGGACAGGCTGAATAATTTGTAGTTCACGGAGTTGATACTGAAAGAGCGGCCTTGCTTGTGCGACAGTTTGGCCAGCATTCGGCACTCCACGGCAAACACCTCGATGGAGTGCAAGTTCTCATCACACACCTTACCCAGCGCCGAAATATCAGCCTCAAGCCGTTCCAGATAACCGGTACTGAATGAAGCCAGCACTTTAAGACGCTCGGCGTCAGGTCCTGTCGTCGGCACATGCCCCTGACGTTGCAAGTTGTCCGAATGGCTTTTCAGTTGATCCAGCGTGGCGGGAAGTGCGCGGAGGAAATCGAAGTATTTTTTCAACGCAACGAAATGCGTCTTCGCAAGCAAAAACTCATACATGGCAAATAACCTGATGACACTGACGAAGGCCAGCGTGGAGAGCTGTCACTGATCACTATCAGGCAAGGGTCGCCATGCTCGATGAAAGCCACCCCTGCCATCAGTGAATGCTGGCGTTACGGCCGTGAAATTGGCGTCAGGAAGCCAATGAACTGGCTCGCTTCTTTAATGGCCCTGGCACTGCGCGTCGCGACATCACCCGCCGTGTCGCCCTCCATGACCGTCAGGAATTGCTTGAATGCAGCAACAGCCAGCTTGTACTCGCCCACATAACGCTGGCGTTGGTCGTCCAGCGCATGAATCAAGTGGATAAACTCGATCTTGCCCACCGACTGATCGATATCCCGGTCTTTGAGCGCAATCTTTCGACCAAGCTCATTGACCTTGTCCTGAAGCTTGTTGCTTTCATGGATCATGTTGATGAAGGTGATGCCTGCATTGATATCGACCATGGCTTTCTTCAGTTCATCGATCGCAAACATCACGATCTGAGCTTGCGGCGGCGCCATGCCCAGCTCTTTGAGCTTGTCGATGGTCAAGGCAATGTCTTTGCCAATTTTCTCGATACCGGCTTTTTCGATTGCGCTGATTGCCTCGGACAAAACCTTGAGCTCACGTTGAAGCTTGACCTGAGTCTCGCTCAACGCTTGTTTGGACTCTTTGGCATCGAGTTGGTCTTTTTCCAGGCCAGCGATGTAACCCAATGTGGTACGTCGGTCATACCCGTCGCTGATGTTGGCCAGGCGAATACTCACTTTGCTCGCCTCGCTGCGCGTGATGGCGAGCATTTTTTTCAATGCCGCAATGAGATCCTCTTCAATCTCGTCGAACTCCTCGGAACCCTCAACGGCACCGGTCAATTCCTTTTCAAGCGCCACTAACTTACGAACCTTGGACTCCAGGTCCATCTTGCTGTTGAGGCTCGATTCACGCAGATCCCGGGCTGCGGCACCGACATCGCCGAGCAATCTTTGAAAGCGATCGAATACTCCCGGCAAGTAATTAAGCCGGATAAAAAGGGCTTCGGCCGCGACAGCATCGTCACGCATCGCGTGATGGCTGTCCTTCAGAACCTGAAGATTCGGCTCCGGGTAGTTCTGCTTGATGGAAAAAGTTGTCATTCTGGGTACCGCCCTTCCTTGGTCCTGGTTGTATTCCCGATCCGCTTCCTTGAACACTTCGATCAAGAGGTCCGCATCATTGTGGATTTGCACCCAAGGGCCGACGACCTCTCGGAACGACGACATGAAGCGCCTCAAAGTCAGCGCATCGGTGATGCCCAACATGGCGTTCGACGATTCATCGACGTACCGATGCATGACATTCCAGACGTGTATGAGATTCTGCGTGGCCAGATCAGCATCAATGGCGATGACGGTCAGGTTTTGCAGATCCTGTTCGACACGCTTTAACGAACCGAGGGTCTGGTTCATGTTTCTCAGGACTTCAATGTCTTTGTCCTGCGCCGCGTTCAGTTCCTTGCGTACGGCTCGTACCGCCTCCGCTTCGACACCGTAGTAAATAGCCATTCCCAAGCCGAAAAGATTCAACCCGGCTGCCGAGCCCAGCGCCTTGTCGACCAACGCCTGGTATTGGGTATTCTTTTCCAGAATCTCTTCGGCACGACGGGCGATGACTTCATCGAGTTTCTTGACTTCCGCTGGATAGGAATTGGTTTGAATCAATGCCACGCGCAACTTGATACCTGGAAGCACTTTTTCACGCAGGTCATAACCAAACTTGTCCAGATCGGTTTTTATACCCCGGACACTCACCAGATTGGATGCAACCCTGTCGAATATTTTACCCAGGTAAAACTTCATGTCCGGAATCGTATCCGCATCAAGTTCTATACCGGGAAATTTATCGCCCAGTTCAAGTTGCAACTTTTTCAGTTGCTCCAGTGTTTTGACATTGTACTTTTCAAGCAATGGACCGGACTTCAGATCAAGGTAGACCTCTTCCATGTCTTCGCCGTAGCGCTGCATGCTTGCGCCAAACAGCTTCAGTTCGGTCCCGGTGATCATGATGCGTTCGCGTAGCGGTGACCAGCGCCTGGCGTGATCACGAGTCTCGGCAAACGTCTTCAGAAAATCGGCGGCCCTAAGCCCGGCACCGCCATCCTGGCCTGCACCGAAGCGCAGATAGTCGGTGACATCCTTCAATGTATACGGAAGGGCCAAGCCTGCGGCTTCATACTTGCGCAGATCAATGATCTGTTTTTTTGTCAGTAACAAACCGGCTTCACGCGTCACATTGTCCGCATCCGCGCTGGACGCATCGGACAGGATCTTTGGAACTTCGGTTGCAAACTCGGTAATCTTCTCGTAGTTCGCCCCCCGTAAAGAGTTCTCCCACAATGTGTCATTGCTCATAACTACTCCATTAACTATAGGCATGAATATATTTAAATAATTTAAAGCAGATCGTAACGGCGCACTGTCAAATCCCATTTAACTGCGCCGAACAAAAGACTAATCCACTTATAAAAGTGCTGTCAAAGAAACCCTGAGGGGCATATATAAGAAAAGAATACAAACCTGCAAAACAACCCACTTCATGTTTATATGAAGCGTCTTTCAGGCTCGACCGAACAGTGTTTGTTCGTGATGGGCAAACTCCTCAGCCAAACACTTGAGCGCAGGGTCGGACGCTTCGCGCAAGCGTTGGACACTGACCCGCAGGAACCGCTGATTGCCGTTGACCATCGCCTGGCGCAACCAGGCCATTCCTTCGTCAAGCCTGCCCTGCTCCACCAAAACCGCGCCATGACTGAATTGCCCGCGAAAATCCCCGGCATCGGCCGAACGTCGATACCACTCGCGTGCGCCTTGCAGATCCGCGGGGCAAATCCGTCCTTCCTCCAGGTAACGCCCAAGCAGGTTCATCGACTTCGCATGGCCCAGCTCCGCAGCGCGGCGATAAAAAATCAGCGCTTGCGGCTGATCTTCGGTCACCCCGCGCCCGGTCGCCAGCAGGTTGGCGTAGTTGTACATCGCCCAATCCAGTCCGGCTTCAGCGCCGACGCGATAATGCTGCGCTGCAACTGAAGCATCTGCCGCACAACCCCAGCCATGTTCATGACAGCGACCGAGCATGTTGCGCGCCATCAGGTGCCCGCGCTGAGCGGCTATCTCGAACCAGCGCAGCGCCAGCGGTTGATCCATCGCGATGCCCTGTCCGTCCAGCAGAATCTGGCCGAGCAAGGCTTGCGCGTCGAGCACGCCTTCGCGGGCAGCGATCAGGATTGCCTGAGCAGCACGCGCAGGACTTTCCTCAAGCATGGCTTTGAGGTGATCGCCGTCGAGCACTTCCTCGCGGCGCAGTTGAAAACTCATACCTCGACCCAGCGACGCAACAGGTTGTGATACGTGCCGGTCAGGCGGATCAGTGAAGGGTGGTCGGGCATGTCCTGCGTCAGTTGCTGGATCGCACCGTCCATCTCGAACAGCAGGGCGCGCTGGCTGTCTTCGCGGACCAGGCTTTGGGTCCAGAAGAATGAGGCGAACCGTGTACCACGGGTGACGGCATTGACCTTGTGCAGGCTGGTGCCGGGGTACAAGACCATGTCGCCGGCCGGCAACTTCACGCGCTGGGTGCCGTAGGTGTCCTGGATTTCCAGTTCGCCGCCGTCGTAGTCCTCCGGCTCACTGAAGAACAGGGTCGACGACAAATCCGTGCGCACACGCTCGATGCTGCCTTTGGGCTGGCGCACGGCGTTGTCGATATGAAAATCGAAACTGCCGCCCGCTGTGTAACAGTTCAGCAACGGAGGAAAGACCTTGTGCGGTAACGCCGCTGACATGAACTGCGGATTTTTCCACAACCGTTCCAGCATCGCCGCGCCGACTTCCTTGGCCAGTGGATGACCTTCCGGCAGTTGCAGGTTGTGTTTGGCCTTGGCCGACTGGTAGCCGGCGGTGATCTTGCCGTCGGCCCAATCCGCCTGTTCCAGAGCCTCGCGGATGCGCTGCACTTCTTCTTTAGTGAACAAGCCGGGAATGTGCAGCAGCATGAGGACCACCTGAAGGCAAAGGGGCGCCAATGGTATTGATTCTTATTGACGCTGTAAAACCCCCATGACGAATGAAACAGCAAAAACCGTAAGGGTAAATTGTAAAGAATGTAAATTCAGTGCGAATAGAAACGTTTCGCAATTGATACATAGACGCGTCTACCCTATATTCCGCGGCCTCAAATCCTTGGGGAGGGGAATTCACATGTCACGCCAACAACCACAATTACCTGTCAATTCACCGCGTTTGCTCGCTTCTGCGATTGGCGTGGCAATCACCGCCGGCTCTGCGGGGCATATGGTTTTCGCGGCTGAAAAGACCGAAAAAGCGCCGAACAATGCGATTTCCCTGGACGCCACTGCCATCACCGGCGAAACACAGGACGATACCTCCTACAAGACCGATACCTCGGCCAACAAGAAATACACCGCACCGCTGCGTGAAACGCCGAAAAGTGTCACCGTGATTCCGCAGCAGGTGATCCGCGACACAGGCGCTACCAGCCTGGTCGACGCCTTGCGCACGACACCCGGCATCACCTTCGGTGCTGGCGAAGGCGGTAACCCGGCGGGCGACCGTCCGATCATTCGTGGCTTCAGCGCTGAAAGCGACACGTTCGTCGACGGCATGCGCGACCCGGCGTCCCAGAGCCGCGAAATCTTCAACGTTGAATCGATCGAAGTCAGCAAAGGTCCGGGGTCGGCCTACACCGGCGCCGGCTCCACCGGTGGCAGCCTGAACCTGGTGAGCAAGACCGCCAAACTGGGCAGTTTCTACAATGGCGGCTTCACCTGGGGCTCGGATCAGACCAAGCGCACCACACTCGACCTGAACCAGCAGATGACCGATTCCTCGGCCTTCCGCCTGAACCTGATGAAACACGAAGCCAATGTCGCCGGCCGTGACACCGTGGACGTCAGCCGCTGGGGTGTCGCGCCGACGTTCGCCTTCGGCCTGGGCACCGATACCCGCATGACCCTCGGTTACTACCACGTTGAAACCGACGACATGCCGGACTACGGCATTCCGCTGACCCTGAACCCGGCCCGCAGCAAGTACAACGTCGACAAACCGGTGCATGTCGATCGCGACAACTTCTACGGCGTCACCAGCCGCGACTTCCGCGAAACCACCAATGACAGCGGCACCTTCAAGATCGAGCACGATCTGAATGAAGACCTGACCGTGTCCAACAGCTTCCGCATGTCCCGTTCGACGCTGGACTACATCGTCACCAACCCGGACGACAGCAAGGGCAACGTCGCCAAGGGCAGTGTGTACCGTGGCGCCAAGAGCCGTAATTCGACGTCCAGCGGCTGGATCAACCAGACCGACCTGAGCGCCAAGTTCGACACTGGCACCATCGCACACAGCCTGGTCACCGGTATTGAGTTCTCTTATCAAGACACCCACAACCGCCCTTACATCCTGACTTCGGCCGCCAGCGGCACGACGTGCAACACTGCACTCTTCCGCTCCGGCGACTGCACCAGCCTGTACAACCCGACGCCTGGGGATACCTGGAACGGCAAGATCACCGACAGCGCCGCGTTCACCGACACCGACACCAAAACCGCCGCGGCCTACGTGTTCGACACGCTGAAGTTCAACGATCAGTGGTCCCTGAACCTGGGCCTGCGTTATGACAACTACCAGGTCGAATCCAGCGGCCACGCCAACGCTAGCAGCACAGCGCCGGCGAACGACTTCTCCCGCGAGAACACCAGCGACCTGGTCAACTACCAGATCGGCGTGGTCTACAACCCGTTGCCTAACGGCAGCATCTACGCGGCCTACTCCACCTCCAGCAACCCGTCCGGTGAAACCAGCGGCAACGGTGGCCTGGATCTGGCGGCGAACAACACCGATCTGGACCCGGAAAAGAACCGCAACTACGAGATCGGCACCAAGTGGGACTTCTTCGGTGACGACCTGTCGCTGACCGCTGCACTGTTCCGCACCGAGAAAACCAACGCACGCATGAACGATCCGGATGGTGCCACCTCGCAAGTGCTGGACGGCGAGCAAACCGTCAACGGCCTCGAGCTGACGTACACCGGTAAGCTGACCCGCAACTGGAGAGTCTTCGGTGGCTACACCTACATGGAAAGCGAAGTGGTCAAAACCACCCTCGCCGCCGATGAAGGCAACCACATGCCGAGCACCCCGCGGAACAACTTCACCCTGTGGTCGACTTACGACGTGGTGCCGGACAAGCTTACCGTGGGTGCGGGTGCCACTTTTGTTGACTCGCAGTTCGGCAACATCGCCAACTCGGTGGAGATCCCGTCCTACTGGCGTTACGACGCGATGGCCAGCTACCGCCTGACCAAAAACGTCGACCTGCAACTCAACGTGCAGAACCTGACCGACAAGCGTTACTTCGACCAGATACTGCAGACCCACTACGCCCACGTAGCGGCCGGCCGTACCGCCCTGCTGAGCGCCAACTTCCACTTTTGACCACACCACAACCCTGTAGGAGCAAAGCTTGCTCGCGAAGACGTCGGCATAGACAGCATTTATGTTGCCTGACATACCGTCATCGCCAGCAAGCTGTGCTTCTACAGGTGTGCAGATGAAGGCTGGAATCAGGGAAAGGCCCCGTTCACGCAATTGAACGGGGCTTTTGTGCGTAAAAAAGAATGCTTCTCGACAGCCCACGGCATAATGCGCGCCGTGATGACAATTTCGAACGAACAAGGCGAGTGACGTGTTGAAGAAAACCCTGTTCCAGTTGCACTGGTTTTTCGGTATCAGTGCCGGGCTGGTCCTGGCCCTCATGGGCATCACCGGGGCGATAGTGTCGTTTGAGGATGAAATCCTGCGCGCACTCAACCCGTCGGTGTTGCAGGTCGAGAAACAGGTCGCCGGCGTGCTGCCGCCCGCTGAGCTGGTGGAAAAAATCGAGGGTGCATCGGGCAAGAAAGTCTCGATGCTCTGGGTCGACACCGACAGCGGTAACGCCGCACGGGTGAACTTCACCCCGCCACCGGGTGAGCGTCGCGGGGAGATGCGCTACTTCGACCCGTACACCGCCGAGTTCATGGGCGACGCCACCGGCCAGGGTTTCTTCGACCTGATGCTGAAACTGCACCGCTTCCTCGCCATGGGCGATACCGGTCGGCAGATCACCGGCGCGTGCACGCTGATTCTGCTGTTCTTCTGCCTGTCCGGCCTGTACCTGCGCTGGCCGCGTCAATGGAAAAACTGGCGCGCCTGGCTGACCCTCGACTGGAAGAAAACAGGCCGCAGCTTCAACTGGGATTTGCACTCGGTGGCCGGCACCTGGTGCCTGGTGTTTTATCTGTTGGCAGCGCTGACCGGGTTGTCCTGGTCCTATGAGTGGTACAACAAGGGCCTGACCCGATTGCTGTCCGATGCGCCGCAGAATGAACGCGTTCGCAATCGTGGCCCGGCACCGGAAGGCCCGGCACCGACGGCCGATTACGCATCGATGTGGAGCAGCATTTACAGCGCTGCCGGCCCGGCATTGAGCGCATACAACATTCGTATGCCGCCCGTGGCCGGGCAACCCGCGACGGTGTTCTACCTGTTGACCATCTCGCCTCACGACCGCGCGCTGAACCAGATCTCCCTCGATCCGGCCACCGGCGTCGTCAAACGCCACGACCGCTACAGCGATAAAAGCTTCAAGGCGCAACTGCTGACGAGCATCTACGCGCTGCACGTCGGCAGTTACTTCGGGATTGTCGGGCGGATCGTCCTGACGCTCAGCGCACTGACCATGCCGCTGTTTTTCGTCACGGGCTGGTTGCTGTACCTCGATCGTCGACGCAAGAAAAAGCAGATCAAGGACGCCCGCAAAGGCCTCGAACAACCGGACAGCGATGCTCCGGCGTGGCTGATCGGTTTCGCCAGCCAAAGCGGGTTTGCCGAACAACTGGCGTGGCAGACCGCCGGCCAACTGCAGGCAGCAGGCCTGCCGGTAAAGGTTCAGCCACTGGCCAGCGTCAGCGAGCATGACCTGCGGAACTCCGGCAATGCGCTGTTCGTCGTCAGCACCTTCGGCGACGGCGAAGCGCCGGACAGCGCCCGTGGTTTCGAACGCAAAGTGCTGGGCCGGGCATTGAGCCTGGAGAGCCTGAATTATGCGGTGCTTGGATTGGGTGACCGGCAGTATCAACACTTCTGCGGTTTCGCCCGACGCTTGCATGCCTGGCTCGGCGAGCACGGCGGCAAGCATTTGTTCGCGCCGGTGGAAGTCGACTGCGGCGACCCTTACGCCTTGCGTCACTGGCAGCAGCAACTTGGTCTGCTGACCGGACAAGCGCCCGTGGACTCCTGGCAAGCGCCGAGCTACGACAACTGGACGCTGAGCCGCCGCGACGTGATGAACCCGGACAGCAGCGGCTCGCCGGTGTATCTGCTGGGCCTCAGCGCGCCGACCACCAGCAGTTGGCTGGCCGGTGATCTGGTGGAAGTGTTGCCGCGTAACTGCCCATGGGCAATCGAGCATTTCCTCGATGGCCTCGGGATCGACGGTCGCGCCTCGGTGATACTCGATGGCCTGTCGCAAGCGCTGGAACAAGCACTCGCGACTCGACAATTGCCCGAGAACCGTACGCACCTTGTCGGCTTGCACGCGCAAGCACTGGTGGATGCTTTGGTGCCGCTGGCCATGCGCGAATACTCCATCGCCTCGATTGCCGCCGACGGTGTGCTGGAACTGATCGTGCGCCAGGAACTGCACCCCGACGGCAGCCTGGGTATCGGCTCCGGATGGCTGACCGAACACGCGCCGGTGGGCAGCACCATCAGCCTGCGGGTGCGCCGCAACAGCGGTTTCCATCTGCCGGTCGAACCGCTGCCGATGATCCTGCTGGGCAACGGCACCGGCCTGGCCGGGCTGCGCAGTTTGCTCAAGGCGCGGATCGCCGATGGGCAGCAACGTCATTGGCTGTTGTTTGGCGAACGCAATCGCGAGCACGACTACCTGTGCCGCGACGAACTTGAAGACTGGTTGATTTCAGGGGATATCGAGCGTCTGGACCTGGCGTTTTCGCGGGATCAGGCCGAGAAGATCTACGTGCAGGATCGCCTGCGTGAATCCGCCGGTTTGCTCAAGCAATGGCTGGATGACGGTGCCGTCATTTACATCTGCGGCAGCTTGCAGGGAATGGCTTCAGGGGTGGATCAAGTGCTCAACGAAGTGCTCGGGGTTGAAGCAGTCGAACGCTTGATCGAGCAAGGCCGCTACCGCCGCGACGTCTACTGACCCCCTCCCCCCTGTAGGAGCCGGCTTGCTGGCGATGGCGATATCAAAACCGCCATCGCCAGCAAGCTGGCTCCTACAGGTCATTGTGGCTGCAACTTCTGCTCAAACACACTGACCCCATCCAGATCCCGCAACACCACACTCATCTCCCCCGTCGCCCCCTCAATATTCACCTCGCCAAAAAACTGAAACCCGGCAAACGGCGACATGTTCTGCGCCGGCGGTGCTTTCTCGAACACCACTTCAGGCCCAAAGGTTTTATCCAGCGGATTAGGCCCGAAGCTCCCCGCGTTCAACGGTCCGGCAACAAACTCCCAGAACGGTTCAAAGTCCTGGAACGCGGCACGATCCGGATGGTAGTGATGCGCCGCGCAGTAATGCACATCCGCCGTCAGGAACACGAAATTGCGCACCTGTTGCGCCCGCAGAAAACCAAGCAGTTCGGCGATTTCCAGCTCACGCCCCTGGGCCGCGCCCGGATCACCGTTGGCCACCGCTTCCCAGCGCGCCACGCCGGGGCTGACTTCGCCGTCAGGCACACCGAGGCCGATCGGCATGTCGGCGGCAATGACTTTCCACTGGGCGCTGGAGGCTTTCAATTCACGCTTGAGCCAGTCCAATTGTTCACGCCCGAGAAAGGGTTTGGCTGCACCGAGGTTGTCATCATTGGCCTCGCGATAACTGCGCATGTCGAGCACAAAAACATCCAGCATCGGCCCATAACCGATCTTGCGATAGATGCGCCCGCCGTTATCCGCGCTCTGCAAACGCATGGGTGCATATTCCAGCCACGCCTGACGTGCGCGGCCTACCAGGCTGTGGATATCCTTGCTCTGGTAACGCTCGTCCAGTTGCTTGCCCGGTGACCAGTTGTTAACCACTTCGTGGTCGTCCCACTGCCAGATCTGCGGCACTTCGGCGTTGAAGCGACGGACGTTTTCGTCCATCAGGTTGTAGCGGTAATTGCCGCGATACTCGTCGAGGGTTTCGGCGACTTTGCTCTTGGCGTCGCTGGTGATGTTGCGCCACACGCGGCCACTTTCAGTCACAAGTTGTGCCGGCACCGGGCCGTCGGCGTAGATGGTGTCGCCGCTGTGGATAAAGAAGTCCGGCAGGCGCAAACGCATGGCTTCGTAGATGCGCATGCCACCGATGTCCGGGTTGATGCCGAAGCCCTGGCCAACGGTATCGCCGCTCCAGACGAAACGGATGTCGCGCCGGGTTTGCGGCACGCTGCGCAAGTGGCCAAACCAGGGTTCGCTGGTGACACCGCTCTGGGCGTCTTCGAAATGCACGCGATAGAAAATCGCCTGGTCGGCGGGCAGACCGGTGAGCTCGACCCGCGCGGTGAAATCGCTGCGGGCATCAGCCAGCGGCGAAACAAAACGCCGAGGGTTGGCGAACAGGCTACGCGTGTCCCATTCCACCACCATCCGCGCCGCACGATCGCTGCGGCTCCAGACCATCGCCCGGTCGCCCAGCACGTCGCCGGACTGCACGCCATCGGTGAGTTGCGGCCGATCCTTGACCGAGGCAATCACCGCCGGCGCAAGACCGGGAAGCAGAATCCCGGCGCCGACCGCTTGCATGACACGACGGCGACCGAGGTTGAATTCGCTCATGGTGTTCTCCCTGAAAAAGGAAAACTAAAGCATGGCCGTGTGACCCGGGCGTGACACAAAACCTGCCAACGTCGCAGATCCCCTGTGGGGGCGGGCTTGCCCTCGACTACGGGTTAACCATCACCATTTTCATTGAATCTTAAACCGTCATCGCGAGCAGGCTCGCTCCCACAATGACCGCGTCCGTCCGGGCAACTCGGTCACCTGTGGGAGCGAGCCTGCTCGCGATGAACGATAACGCGGTCTTACCGACTCGCCCCTCATCTGCAACACCATGAAATAGGAAATTTCAGCACCGCTTTTAGGAAACGTCCTAACGCCTACGCCTGAGCGTCCCGGATAGGGTTGAGGCAAACCCGGCTACACGCCGGGATTGTCCAAGGACGAAAAAGAAGCGCTGATGAAAAAGCTCGGTTTCCCGGAATCCCCGGACTATCTGCCCGCCCCAAGACAACTCCCCACGCGGGAGGAAGTGCAAGCCTTCCAGGATGTTGGCGCAGCGGTATCCGCCAAGAACGAACGGCATGAACTGGACGCCAATGCCCGTTGGGAGGTCCGTCGAAAAACACGACAAAACGCTCTCGACACAACGTCCGATTCGCACTTCAAAGGTTGCGTGTTCGCCAAAAGCTGCAACCTCCCGGACGGTGTCATCAATCACAACAACCACGCCGGTTATGTCCCCGTCGAGAAACTGGCTGACTACGGGTTGTGGGCTGTACTGGGCACCGGCGCGGCGATTACCGTCGAAGGCACACCGCTGAAATGGGTGGCCGGCTCGTCGACGGGCAACGCCTTGGCCCAACGTCTCGGTGGTTCGCTCGCCCTATCGCTGACGGGTTCGGTGGTGGCGACCGGGGCAGCCGTCGGGACAGTGGCGCTGCTAATGCCCAACACCCGCCTTTCGCTCGACAGCGCTTTCTACAAAAACGAACAGTACGCGGCACTGGAGGCGGGACGCACCCGTGTACGCGTCAACGTAAAGGTCTTGCCGGACAACGCCATCAGCGCTTACGGCTTCTACACCGGCGGAAAAAAAGACTGGGAGTTTGTCCCCGTCATCAAGGCCCGAAAGGACGGCGAGCAGTTCATCGCAGACCTCGGCAACGGCATTGGCCTGACCTGGACGCCAGCCGCGAATCCCGACGACGCACCGAGTATCCCGGCGCTGGAAGGCGCCCCACAGTTGCCCACCGTATGGGTGTACCCGCCCACGGAACAGGCCGACAAAATACTGCTGAACCCGCAGCATCCGCCCGAATATCAGGATGCGATTATCTGGTTTCCGGCGGATGCCGGGCTTGAGCCAATCTACCTTGTGCTCAACGCTCGGTATGAGCCGGGTGGTGTTACGGGGGTGGGTGAAGATGTTGCGGGTATTTGGCTGGCGGGGGCAAATTCCGGCGTGGGGGCGCCGATCCCCACAGAAATTGCTGATGCATTAAGAGGCCGTAACTTCAAAAGTTTCGATAAATTCAGATCAGCATTTTGGGAGTCGATTTCAAAGTCGATGGTTGCTGATCAGTTCATCAAACAGAATGTGAGTCGGATGAAAGCAGGCCGGGCTCCACGGGTTAGAAAGGCCGATAGAGTTGGCGGTAGGCTGTCTTATGAACTGCACCATCTCGATTCTGTGTCGAAAGGTGGAGAGGTGTATGACGTCGACAACTTGCGAGTTAACACTCCAAGAAACCACATTGACATTCACCGGAACGAATAGGCGAGCCATGACAGACACACTTCTGAAAGATAGTTTTTCGCAGTACACAGAAGCAGAATTCATCGGGCTGCTAAAAGAATTGGCCAAGGAAGATGCAGAAGCCGAAACAGACGATCGTGCTGATCTGCTACTGCTGCATTTCGAGAAAATAAGTGAGCACCCTGACGGCTCGGACTTAATCTACTTCCCAGAAGAGGGGGCGGACAATTCCCCGGAGGGCATTACTCGGACGATAAAAGAGTGGCGAGCAGCTCAAGGCCTGCCCGGATTCAAGGAGAAATGAGGCATGGCCATCCTGACTCCGAAAACAATCCAGCCCCACTGTGGGAGCGAGAGCGGTTTAGCACTCAGGAACTATGTTGGCTGGGAAACTGCTATCGCGAGCAAGCTTGCTCCTACAGGTCCGTGTCGTTCATCCATTTTCTGATCGACTCACATCTGTAGGAGCCGGCTTGCCGGCGATGACAATTTCAATACCGCCATCGCCAGCAAGCTGGCTCCTACAAGGGTGGATTATGCGTTGACGGGTTCTATTGCCAACTCGACAACCTCAGGTCGCTTGACCACCGCATACACCACCGCCGTCAGCAAACTCCCCGCGACAATCGCCAGCAAATACAACAAGGCATGGTTGATCGCATTCGGGATCGCCAACACGAACAATCCACCGTGCGGCGCCATCAGTTTGCAGCCGAAATACATCGACAGCGCACCGGTCAGTGCGCCACCGGCAATGCTTGCCGGAATCACCCGCAGCGGGTCCTTGGCGGCAAACGGAATCGCGCCTTCGGAGATGAAACACAGCCCCAGCACCAACGCCGCTTTACCCGCCTCGCGTTCAGTCTGGGCGAACTTGCGCCGGGCAATGAACGTGGCAATACCCAGACCAATCGGCGGCACCATTCCGGCGGCCATGGTCGCGGCCATCGGCGCGTAACTCTGGGACGCCAATAGCCCCACCGAGAAGGCATAAGCGGCTTTGTTGATCGGCCCGCCCAAGTCGACGCACATCATCCCGCCCAACAACACGCCGAGCAGAATCGCGTTGGTGGTGCCCATGCTGTCGAGGAAATGCGTGAGCCCGGTGAGCATCCCGGCCACCGGTTTGCCGACCACGTAGATCATCACCAACCCGGTGAACAGACTCGCCAGCAACGGGATGATCAGGATCGGTTTCAACGCTTCAAGGCTTTGCGGCAATCGCGCGTAACGGTTGATCGCCTGCGCCGCGTAACCGGCGATGAAACCGGCAATGATCCCGCCGATGAAACCGGCACCCAACGTGCTCGCCAGCAAGCCGCCAATCATCCCCGGCGCCAGGCCCGGACGGTCGGCAATCGAGTAGGCGATGTAGCCCGCCAGCAGCGGCACCATCAGCTTGAACGCGGTCTCGCCGCCGATCTGCATCAGCGCGGCGGCGAGTGTGCCTTCTTCCTTGAACGCGGTGATGCCGAACACGAACGACAAGGCGATCATCAGACCGCCCGCCACCACCATTGGCAGCATGAACGACACGCCGGTCAGCAGGTGTTTGTAGATGCCGGTCTTCTCTTGTTTGGCCGGGCCTTTCGCACCGGACGCAGCACTTTCCTGCTTGCCTTCGGCCAGTGCTTTGTTCAGCGTCGCTTCGGCTTGCTTCAAGGCGATGCCCGTACCGCAACGGTAGATTTTCTTGCCGGCAAAACGCTCGGTCGCGACTTCGATATCGCAGGCCAGCAGCACCACGTCCGCGTCGGCAATCGCTGCCGCGCTCAACGGATTGCGCGCACCGACCGAGCCCTGGGTTTCGATTTGCAGGTCATAGCCCAATCGCTTGGCCGCCTGCTGCAAGGCTTCAGCGGCCATGAAAGTATGAGCAACGCCGGTCGGGCACGCGGTGATCGCGACCAGGCGCGGGGCGCTTTTGGTAACGGCTGTAGGTTCGACGATGGTTTCGGCTGCGGCGTAAACTTCAGCTTCTTCGGCACCGCGTCGCAGCACCGCTTCGACATCTTGCAGGGCGTGTGCCGGGGTGCTTTGGAACACACGCTTGCCGACGAATCGCGACATATCCACCGGCGCGCTGGTGACCAGCAACACCCACTCGGCGGCCTCGATCGTGGCCGCCGACAACTGGCGTTCCGGGTGCGCCACATCCACCACTTCGACACTGGTGCTCCAGCCCTGACGCTGCGCCGCGGCATCGAGCAATCGGGCGCACAGCACGCTGGTGACCATGCCGTTGGGGCAAGCCGTAACGATGGCTAACTTCATGACAAACCCTCTTATTGTTCTGTCAGGGGGCGCACGCGCACACCCTGTTCGAGCCGCGCCAACTGCGCCGCATCGCCGATACCGAAACCGATCTGCGTGACCGCCATCGCCGCAATCGCTGTGGCGGTGCGCAGGGTCTGTTCCGGCGTATCGGGCTTAAGCAAACCGTGAAGCATGCCGGCCAGCAACGAATCCCCTGCGCCCACGGTGCTGGCGACGCTGACCTTGGGCGGCGTGGCGTGCAGCGCCGAACCGACACTGAACCAGTTCACACCGTCGGCACCGTGGGAAATCACCACGTGCTCGATGCCTTGGGCATGCAAACGGCTCGCGGCTTCGGCTTGAGCCGCAACCGAAACCACCTCGCAGCCGAGCACTTCGGCCAGCTCTTCGGTGTTCGGTTTGATCAGCCACGGACCGGCCTTGAGCGCCGCCCGCAACGCTTCGCCACTGGTATCGAGCGCGACGTTCAAGCCGAGGCTTTTCAAGCGCTGTACCAACGCCTGCAACCATTCAGGACTGACGCCTTGCGGCAGGCTGCCGGCCACGACCACCGCGTCATGCCCCGGGGCAATCTGATCCAGTCGATCGAGCAACGCCTGCTGCGCCGCTTCACTGACCATTGGCCCCGGGCCGTTGATGTCGGTGATGCGCCCGTCGCTTTCCGCCAGTTTGAGGTTGCTGCGGGTCTCACCGGGAACGCGGATAAACGCGTCGACAAAACCGCGTTTGGCGAACAGCGTTTCGAACGCCTGAAGGTTGTCCTCGCCGAGAAAGCCGCTGACGGTGAGCGAATGCCCGAGGTCTGCCAGCACCTGCGCCACGTTCACGCCTTTACCGGCGGCGTGGGTGTGCATCTCGTCGCTGCGATTGACCTGGCCGGGCTCAAGGCGCGGCAACTGCACCGTCAGGTCCAGCGCCGGGTTGAGTGTCAGGGTCAGGATCTTGGCCATTACAGGGCCTCCACTAATGCGCGCACTTCATTGGCGCTGCCCACGGCCAGCGCCTGCTGGGCAAGGGTTTGAGTCTGGGTCAGGCTGAGTTCGCGGATGCGCGCCTTGACCTCGGCAATGCTGCGGCCCGACACGCTCAACTCGTCTACACCGAGGCCGACCAGCACCGGCACCGCCAGCGGATCGGCAGCCAGTTCGCCGCACACACCGACCCATTTGCCATGGGCATGGGCCGCGCGCACGGTGATGTCGATCAGTTGCAGCACCGCCGGGTGCAAGCCGTCAGCCTGGGCCGACAAGGTCGGATGACCACGGTCGATGGCCAAGGTGTATTGCGTGAGATCGTTGGTGCCGACGCTGAAAAAATCGACCTCTTTGGCCAGCACCGGCGCCAGCAGTGCGGCCGATGGCACCTCGATCATGATCCCCAGTTGCAGGTCCGCCACCGGGATTTCCAGGCGCAAGCGCTCGGTCATGTCCCGCGCCTGACGCCATTCATCCACGCTGCCGACCATCGGGAACATGATGCGCAGCGGGCGGTTGTCAGCGGCTCGCAACAGAGCGCGCAATTGCGCTTCCATGATGTGCGGACGCTGCAAGGTCAGGCGAATGCCACGCACGCCGAGGAACGGGTTTTCTTCTTTCGCAATCGGCCAATACGGCAGCGGCTTGTCGCCACCAACGTCGAGGGTGCGCACCACCAGTGGCCGACCGGCGAGGCCATCGAGCACGCGGCGGTATTCGACTTCCTGAGTCGCTTCGTCCGGCGCCTGCGAGTGGGCCATGAAAATCAGTTCGGTGCGCAGCAGGCCAATGCCTTCGGCACCCTGCTCCACCGCGCTGGTGACGCCCGCGCTTTCGCCGATGTTGGCAAACACTTCGACCGCATGGCCGTCGGTGGTCAGCGCCGGTTGATGACGTTGTTCTGCCGCGGCTTTCAAGCGTTGCTCGCGGGTGTCGCGCTCTTCGGTGGCGCGCTGCAAGGTCGCCGCATCGGCGTCCACGTGCAGGCGACCGCGCTGGCCATCGAGCAGCAACGGCGTGCCCGGCGCCAGCAGCAACACTGCCGCACCTGCGCCGACCAAGGCTGGAATACCCAGCGCACGGGCGACGATGGCGCTGTGCGCGGTGGCGCCGCCACGGGCGGTGAGAATGCCGGCGACACGGGTCGGATCGAGACGTGCCACGTCGGAAGGACCGACTTCGTCCATCACCAGAATGTACGGTTGATCAGGTTCGCTCGGGGTTTCGACGCCGCTCAGTTGCGCCAACACGCGACGGCCGATATCGCGCAAGTCCGCCGCACGTTCGGCAAGCAATGCATCCTGCAACGACTCCTGTTGTTTCGCCGCCGCTTCGATCACCGCCATCCACGCCGCTTCGGCGCTTTCGCCCTGCTTGAGGCGAGTCTCGACTTCATCGGTCAGTTCCGGGTCGTCGAGCATTTCCTGATGGGTGATGAAGATTTCGCGGATGGCTTTGGATTTGCTGCGCTCGATCAAGCCTTCGATGTCGCGACGCACGTGCGCCAGCGCTTGTTTGAGACGCTCGCGCTCAATGGCGGCGGACTCACCGCGCAGCGGGTATTCGATGGTTTGCAGCACTTGAATATGCGCCGGGCCGATGGCGATGCCCGGTGCGGCGGGGATAGCCTGAACCAGGCTGCCGGACGCCGGGGCGAGCAGCACTTCGGCCACCTCGGTGATCACTTCGCGCTGCGGGCTCACGGCAGGCAAAGGCTCGACTTCTTCACCCAGCCCCTCTTCGATTGCCGCCAACAACGCAGGCAAGGCATCGGCGGCGATGCTCGGCTCGGCGATGAATTCCAGCACCTGACCGCGACGGGCGCCGAGGCTGAGCAGTTTGCTCAAGCTTTTCACCGACACCGCGCTGTCTTGGCCATCGACGATGCGCACACGAATTTCGCCTTCAAAACTCTTCGCCAGTTGCGCGAGGATCTTCGCCGGGCGCGCATGCAAACCGTGGGCATTGGCCAGCGCAATACGTGCGCTCGGCCAGTCCGCCGGCAGTTCACCGCCGAGCACTTCGAGGACTTTTCGGCTACTGGTGGCGCGTCCCAGTTCATGGCCACGGCCTTCAATCAGCAACGCACAAAGGCGTTCGAGCAACGCCTGGTGCGCCTCGCCCAAGCTGGCCAGACAGAACAGACCGCTGAGCGGCTGGCCGAGGTAGCGCATCGGTTTGTCCGGCGTGACAAACGCCAGGCCCGGACGCTTCACCGTTTGCTCGCTGTGTAACCACCACAAACCGTCGCCCAGCGGCAACGCGTCGACTTGCTGCAAAACCGCAGAAAAACCATTGCTCACACAATCCGCCTGACGCAACAAACGGGCACCGCGCCAGACCAGTTCTTCGAAGTCATCGGCCGACACCCCGAGGCCGATCATCTGCGCATCCAGCGCCAGTTCCTGCGGCGCGCCTTGCAGCAGTTTCAGCAACGCTTCGGCAGAACTGGCGCGACGCAGGGCCTGGCCCAGATCGGTTTCGCCAAGGGCGCGGGTCAGCAATTGCAACAGGCGCAAATGTTCATCGGATTTGGCCGCAATGCCGATCGCCAGGTAGACGATCTGACCATCGCCCCAATCCACGCCTTCGGGAAACTGCATCAGCCGCACGCCAGTGGAAAACACCTGATCGCGGGTTTGCGGCGTACCGTGGGGGATGGCAATACCTTGACCGAGAAAGGTCGAGCCCTGGGCTTCGCGCGCCTGCAAACCGGCGAGATAACCTTCGGCGACCAGGCCGTCGTTGACCAGATGCTGCGCCAACAAATGCAGTGCTGCGGACTTGTCCACGGCCGACTGGCCCATGGAAATCTGCTCTAGAGTGAGCTCGAGCATGCTTTCTCCTTTTTGGCACCTTGAGGTGCCAGGTATTGTTTTGAATGAGTCAGCTTAGGCGCTTAATCATCACTTTTGGCGGTTTCGCGGCAGAACCGGCCAAATGCACCTGATGCGTAGAAAATACGCTTGCTGAAACGTTTAATCTAGAATGATTGGCACGTTACTCGATAATGTCCCATCCTTGAAGTCCAACTTGTCGGATATGTTGCGACAATAGTCCCCTGCCTGAATCGGGTAGGATTGGCGAAAGTATCGGCCGAAAAACAAGGAAATCCCGAGTTGAAACTCAGTGATATCGCCCAACTGGCCGGTGTGTCCGTGACCACCGCCAGTTATGTCATCAACGGCAAGGCGGAACAGCAACGCATCAGCAGTGCCACCGTCGAGCGCGTGCGCGCGGTTGTTGAAGAACATGGCTTTACGCCCAATCCGCAAGCGGCCGGGCTGCGCAGTCGGCACACCCGCACGCTGGGTTTCATTCTGCCGGACCTGGAAAACCCCAGTTACGCACGTATCGCCAAGCTGCTGGAGCAAGGTGCCCGGGCCCGCGGTTATCAGTTGCTGATCGCCAGTTCCGACGATGCGCCGGACAGCGAACGGCAACTGCTGCAATTGTTCCGCGCCCGGCGCTGCGACGCGTTGATCGTCGCCAGTTGCCTGCCGTCCGGCGACGACAGTTACCGCCAGTTGCAAGCCAAAGGCATCCCAATCATCGCCATCGACCGGGTCATGGAGCCCGAGCATTTCTGCTCGGTGATCAGTGATGATCGTGAAGCCAGCCTGCAACTGACGCGCAGCCTGCTCGATCCGTTGCCCAAGCAGATCGCCCTGATCGGCGCGCGCCCCGAACTGAGCATCAGTCAGGAACGGGCCGCCGGTTTCAAGGAAGCGCTGGCCGGGTTCAAAGGCGAGATCCTCATCGAACACGGCGAATCGTTCAGTCGTGAGTACGGCAAGCAACTGATGGAAGAAATACTTCAGCGCCTGGGGCATTTGCCGGACGCGCTGGTGACCACTTCCTACGTGCTGCTCCAGGGTGTGTTCGACGCCTTGCACGACTTCCCGTTGAAAAACCGCCCGCTGCGCCTCGGCACATTCGGCGACACGCAGTTGCTGGATTTTCTGCCGCTGCCGGTCAACGCCATGGCCCAGCAACACCAGTTGATCGCCGACAAAGCGCTGGAACTGGCTCTCGCCGCCATCGAGCAGTCGGATTACCAGCCCGGTGTGCAAGCCATTGCGCGGACCTTCAAGCAGCGTATTCGCCAGGACTGAACCGTGGAGCTGATCGACAGCCACACTCATCTGGATTTTCCGGACTTCGACGAGGATCGTCAGGCGCTGCTCGCCGAGAGCCGCGCCCTTGGCGTGCGGCGGATGGTAGTGTTGGGGGTTTATCAGGCCAATTGGCAGCGGGTCTGGGATCTGGTGCAAAGCGATCCCGATCTGTACGCGGCGTTCGGTTTGCACCCGGTGTATCTGGACGAGCATCGGCCTGAGGACCTACGCGAACTCGCCGAGTGGCTGACCCGCCTGGCCGGTCACCGACAGCTGTGCGCGGTGGGCGAGATTGGCCTGGATTACTTCATCGAAACCCTCGACCGCGAACGCCAGCAGACGTTGTTCGACGCGCAACTGCAACTGGCGGCGGACTTCAATCTGCCAGCGCTGATTCACGTGCGACGCAGTCATGCAGCGGTGATTGCCACGCTCAAGCGCTTCAAGTTGAAACGCGCGGGGATTATTCACGCCTTCGCCGGCAGCAAGGAAGAAGCCCGCGAGTACATCAGGCTCGGCTTCAAACTGGGCCTGGGCGGCGCGGCGACCTGGCCGCAGGCGTTGCGCATGCACCGTGTGCTCGCCGAGTTGCCGTTGGAGTCTGTGATGCTGGAAACCGACTCACCGGACATGGCCCCCGCCATGTTTCCCGGTCAACGCAACAGCCCGGCGCATTTGCCGGCGATCTGCTCGGCGCTGGCCGCGATCATGGCGATCAGCCCTGAACGGCTGGCGGCTGTCAGCACAGCCAATGCGTGTGAGTTGTTCAACTGGTAATCAGTCGGCGTGAGCCTTGGCAGCTTCCAGAATCAGCGTCATGTGTTGCCGGTGCCGGGCGAACCGGATAACCGCGAAGTAGACCAGAATCGCGATCAACGAAAAATTCAGCTGCTCGACCACGCTGAGCATCCCCACCCATTCCATCACTAATGCCACCAGCAACGCGGTGCATACCATCACCAGCGTGCTCGCCCGCAGCATCGCGAGTGAGTCGAGGGACTTGATGCGCCTGATCTGTTTCGGGTCGCTCAGCTGCAAGGCTTTGTGACAGTGGGAACAGGCGAAGGCTTCATGGATGGCAATGGCGTTGAGTTGCCAGGGTTCGAGCAGGAGTGTGCATCCGCAATGAGCACAATGGCCCTGGATTCCAGTTGTAGCGAAGGACATAACCGAGCCTCCTCAGAGTAGGTCAGGGTTGTGGATCATCCCTCATTGAAGACCAAAAACCAGACTCTGGAGGGAAATCGGATACCGCCTACTTGTGGAAGAAACAAGTACTACAGACAACGCACAAAACTGTAGGAGCAAGCTTGCTCGCGATAGCGGTCTGGTAAACACCCTGTAGGGTGAATGTACCTACGCCATCGCGAGCAGGCTCACTCCTACAGGGGTTATGCGGTTCTTCAAACCCGGAACGCGCTGATCAACTGCTTGAGCTCCACCACCTGCGCCGACAACGCCCGGCTGGCGTCCTCGGTCTGGTGCGCACCTTCGGCGGTACGTTCGCCAGCCCGGTTGATCTCGACGATGTTCTGGTCAATGTCGTGGGCCACGGCGGTCTGCTGCTCTACGGCGGCGGCAATCTGCTGGTTCTGATCGACGATCATGCCGACAGCGCCAAGGATGTTTTCCAGCGCCTGCTGGACCTTTTCGGACTGCCCTACCGTGCCGTTGGCCATTTGATGACTGGTGCCCATGGCCTTCACCGCGGCGCCGACACCGCTGTGCAGTTTGGCGATCATCTGTTCGATTTCTTCGGTCGATTGCTGGGTGCGTTTGGCCAGGGTCCGGACCTCGTCCGCCACCACCGCAAAACCACGCCCCTGCTCGCCTGCCCTCGCTGCTTCGATAGCGGCGTTGAGCGCCAGCAGGTTGGTCTGTTCGGCGATGCTTTTGATCACTTCCAGCACACGGCTGATGGACTGGCTGTCGCTGGCCAGTTGATTGATCACCAGCACCGACTGATCGATCTCGCTGGCCAGCGCAGCGATGCTGCCCTGCTGAGACTCCACCAACCCGCGACCGCTGATGGTTTCGTCGTTGACGCTGTGGGCGCTGCTGACCGCGGCGGCAGCGCTGCGGGCCACCTCCAGTGAGGTGGCCGACATTTGGTTCATCGCCGTGGCGACTTGCTCGATCTGCGTGCGTTGCCCCGCGACAGCCTGGTTGCTCTGGGCGGACACGTTCTCGACCTGACCGGCCTGACGCTCGACTTCCCCGACCGTTTGACCGACACGCTCGATCAAGTCATGGATTTTCTTCACCGTGCCGTTGAACACCTCGCCCAACTCGCCCAGCTCATCACGGCTATTGGCGTTGAAAGTCACGGTCATGTCGCCGGCCGCGACCTTGTCCATCATCGCGCCAAGGCGCTTGAGGGTAGTGCGGGTCGAGGCGTAGAAGCCGCCGTAGAGGTAAAAAATCAGCACAAACACCACCGACAGCGCCACGGCCTGCAAGACCATGTGCGTGCGGTTCTGGCTCAGTCGTTGTTGCAATTGGGTGTCGAGGAATTTCAGGGTGGCTTCGTTGAGTTGGTAAGTCTGGTCCATCAGGCCGCTGACCTGATCGTAGAAGGCCAGCCACGGCGCATCGAGGGTGTCGGCCATCACCACCTGCTCTTCAAACAGTTCACTGGCTTTTTTCAGCGACGCCTTGCTGCTCTCGGCCTGCGCCGCCAGGGTTTCACGTGCCGCCTTGCTCGACCCCAGCGCATCCTGCAACTTCAGACCGTACTCGGCTTGCAGCTTTTCAATCTGCACCAGCAATTCATCGAAGCGGGTGCTCGAAGACGAATTGAGAAACCCTTGCCCCAGCGAGTAGGAACCCATGGCGCGACCATCGCCCAACGTCTGGGTGACGGGCGGCGTGACATTGGTGATGAGTTCGGTGAGCTGACGCATGTCGCTCTGATTGTCACGGCTCAAACCCGCCTGGCTGGCGATGATCTGGCTGAAAATCTGTGCATTGCCGAGCAACTTGCCGATCAGCGCACTTTTACTTTGCAGGGAGTTTTCCGCTTGCTGGGCCTTGAACGCGGTGATCATTTCGTCGCGTTTGCCATCGAAAACGGTGACCAGTTCCGGATCGGTGGTCATCACTGTCAGCCCTTGCAGGCGGGCCAGAACGTTTTGTTCCAGGGATGTGATCTGGGATTCGAGATTACCGGCCTTGCCGGACTGGCCAAGGATGACGTTGATCTGCACCAGGTTGTTCAGGGTTTCCAGGTCGCGTCGAAGCGACAGGCTGCTGCCCAGCAGGTCGAGGCTCTGCAGTTCCACCCGGGTGCCCTGGAATTCGCGATAGGAATCACGCACCAGATAAAAGTTGGTCACCAGCATGGGCACCAGGAACAGAACGCTGATCAGGCTGAACTTCATGCCGAAGCTCAGGCGATTCATTAGCGCGACGGCGGGATAGAGCAAGCTCTTCACTGGAAGTCTCCCTTGGGTTTCTTATTTTTATTGGCAGGCACAGACAAGCAGCAGATAGCCACTATTGAGTGCTATCTCTGTATAGCTTAAATCGACGGGAGGTTTTGTAACTTAAGGTTAACGGCAACCTCGGATCCTGTAGGAGCGAAGCTTGCTCGCGAAAGCGGTGGGTCAGGCGTATTCAATGTGAATGAC
>NZ_JAGYFX010000070.1:0-30567 GCF_019946615.1 Pseudomonas sp. BF-R-01 | reverse complement strand
GATTCGGGATTGGGGGTTCACGCTAAACCTGTAGGAGCCGGCTTGCTGGCGATGGCGGTCTGGCGGACGCCTTCGCCGGCAAGCCTGGCTCCTACAACATCGCAGGGGAGGATTCGGGATTGGGGTTCACGCTAAAAACCTGTAGGAGCCGGCTTGCCGGCGATGGCGATTTCACGGGCGCCTTCGCTGGCAAGCCTGACTCCTACAAAATCGCGGGGGATTCGGGATTGAGGTTCACGCCAAACCTGTAGGAGCCCGGCTTGCCGGCGATGGCGATTTCACGGGCGCCTTCGCCGGCAAGCCTGGCTCCTACAACATCGCGGGGGTGTTCGGGACTGGGTTTACGCCGGGTTGAGACAGGCATGAAAAAGCCCAACCTGAAGAGGTTGGGCCGAGGTGTTGAACAGGCATGTGTTTCCATTCACTGGCGCGTATCCATCATTTTGTCGGCGAGCGCCTTGGCTCTTTCAATCAACAGATTCTGCCTGTCCTCATGAGTGGCCCCTCCTACAACCGGCGCCGTCAGATTGCTTTCCGCAATCAGCGCAGCGCAAAAATATTGATCCCAGACAGCTTTGTCCGCGGACGTCTGTGCGGTCATTCGGTCGGCAATCATCTCCGGCTCCTCCTGATGAAGTAGCACTGCCAGTTTACGCCCGATTCAAGCACATCCAAATGTCACCATTCGTCGCTAATGTAGACGCGACAAAGAATTGCCACAGCCTCTGGCGCAGGGATTGCAATCGCCGGTCGTAATCGCCCGGAAACGACGTAATTCTGACGCGACAACCATCAAATCAATATTTTGGACGCCAGCCATGCGCTGGGTCTTTTACCCGGAGATGTAACGTGTCAACTCTCAACGAAATCGCAGCGAACCACGCGAAAATGGCGAAAAAACTGGCGGGAGAGTCGACCGAAATGTGTGAGCGACAGCCGCTGGTAGTGGGTGGGTTTGAGGTCACTTCCGTTGTTGATGAGCAACCCCATGTGCCAATGCACCTCATCGTTGCCGGGCAGGACAACCACCTCGTCCAGGCTGCCGGCTACTTGCCCTGAGTTATTGCGACAGACCCGACGACATCGCCGCGACGCTTACACAGACCTGAAACGAAAAAAGGGATCAAGCATCTGGATGCATGATCCCCTTTGACGGATATGAAACAGCGGACCTCGCGATCAGTGGTCAGGGTTGACGTGGCATCCGCCGCGCCTTTCAGCTCGATTCGCTTTCCCGGATGAGCTTCTTGTTAATCTTCCCGACGCTGGTTTTAGGGATCTCGGCGACGAACCTGAACCGCTTGGGAATCGCCCATTTGTTGATACGGCCACGCTCGACAAACCCTTGCAGGTGCACCTCCAGCATCTTGCGGTCGAGGTATTGCCCAGGCTCGCACACCACCAGCGCCATTGGCCGTTCGCCCCATTGCTCGTCCGCAATGCCCACGACCGCGACCGACATGACGGCCGGGTGTTCGCTGATCAGGCTTTCCAGTTCCAGGGAGCTGATCCACTCCCCGCCCGTCTTGATGACATCCTTGATTCGATCTTTGATTTCCACCCCTCCCAAAGGGTCAATGGAGGCCATGTCGCCGGTGTGCAGCCAGCCGTTGTGCCAAAGCTCTGCCCCCTTTTCGGGCTCCTTCAAATAGCCTTGGGTCAACCAAGGCGCGCGCACCACGATCTCGCCCAGGGACTCTCCGTCATGGGCAACTTCATTGCCATTGGCATCGATGATTTTCAGGTCGACCATCGGCACGGTTGTGCCAGTCTTGATGCGGGTAACCAGTTGGGCCTGCGTGGATTGTGCGAGGTCTTCGTCACGCAGGTAAGTCAGGCACAGCAACGGGCAGGTTTCCGACATGCCGTAACCGCTGTGTACCTGAACACCTTTGGCACTCGCTTCACTGGCGATGCCCAAGGTCAGCGCGCTGCCGCCCAGGAGCATTTTCCAGCCATCAAAACGAGTCCGCTGCGCTTCCTCGCAGTTCAGGATCATTTGCAGAATGGTCGGCACACAGTGGGAGAACGTGACCTTCTCCTCTCGATACAGCCTGACCAGGCTGTTGGGCTCGTAGCGGCCGGGGTACACCTGCTTGATGCCCATCAGGGTGGCGACATAGGGCACACCCCAGGCATGCACGTGAAACATCGGTGTGATCGGCATGTAGACATCATCGGAGCGCAGCAGCGGCAACCCCTGGTAGACGCCCAAAGTGCCCACGGCATTCAAGGTGTGCAAGACCAATTGGCGGTGGGTGAAATACACGCCTTTAGGGTCGCCGGTAGTGCCCGTGGTGTAGAAAAGGGTCGCCACCGAGTTTTCATCGAAATCGGCAAAGTCGTACTGGTCTGCGGCCCCGGCCAACAGGTTTTCATATTCCCCCAGCACCGGCAGCGACGTGGGAGTGGCTGTGTCGTCCGTAAGCTGCAAGTAACCTTTGACGGTGTTGAGCTGCCCGTGAATCTGTTCAACCAGAGGCAGGAAATCGTCATGCACGAGCACCAGGTCGTCCTCGGCATGGTTCATGGTGAAGAGCACCTGATCCGGCGAAAGACGGATGTTCACGGTATGCAGCACCGCGCCGATCATCGGCACGGCAAAGAAACATTCCAGGTAGCGATGGCTATCCCAGTCAAGCAGGGCCACCGTGTCCCCGGCCTTGACGCCGGCAGCGGTCAAGGCGTTGGCCAGCTTGCGTATCCGCTGGTTGAGCGTCTGGTAGCTGTAGCGCAGCTTGTCGGCATACACGATTTCCCGGCCCGGCTCGTAGCGCACGCCGGACAACAACAATTGCTTGATCAGCAAGGGATAGGCGTAGGCGCCGTCGGCGGGCGGAATTATTTTTGTCGCCATCATGGTTGTGGTTCCCGGTCCTTTTTTACGTGAGCTCAGAACTGCTCTGCATCCAATTTATAGAGGCATTCGCTGCCAGCCTTGGCCGACGCGCTCAACGAGTGGATACGTGGCAGCAGACGGGCGAAGTAGAAGCGTGCAGTGGCCAGTTTGCTGACATAGAACGCGTCCTTGGAATGCGTGCTCATGGCGGCTTTGGCCATTCGCGCCCACATGTAGGCGTACGCGGTGTAGCCGAACACGTGCAGGTACTCGACCGAAGCCGCGCCGATTTCATTCGGGTTGTTCTGGGCTCGGTCCAGCAGCCATGCGGTCAGTTCGTCGAGGGTGTCGACGGCGGCGTTCAACGGTCTGGTGAACTCGCCGAGGTCAGCGCAGGCATTGGCGGTAAAGTTGCGGATTTCCGAAGCGAACAGCCGGTAGAGCGCCCCGCCGCTGCCGACGATTTTGCGCCCGGCCAGGTCCAGTGACTGGATACCGTTGGTGCCTTCGTAGATCTGGGTGATGCGCACATCGCGAACCAATTGCTCCTGGCCCCATTCGCGGATATAGCCATGGCCGCCGAAGATCTGCTGGCCATGCACGGTGGTTTCCAGCCCCATGTCGGTGAGGAACGCCTTGGCCACAGGGGTCAGAAGCGACACCAGTTCCTGGGCGCGGCTGCTGATTGACTCGTCTTCGCTGTACTTGGCGGTATCCAGCTGCAGGGCCACGTAGCTGGAAAACGCCCGCCCGCCTTCGTTCAAGGCCTTCATGGTCAACAGCATCCGTCGTACATCCGGGTGAACGATGATCGGAT
The DNA here is from genome assembly GCF_019946615.1 of Pseudomonas sp. BF-R-01. Classification (NCBI taxonomy): domain Bacteria; kingdom Pseudomonadati; phylum Pseudomonadota; class Gammaproteobacteria; order Pseudomonadales; family Pseudomonadaceae; genus Pseudomonas; species Pseudomonas sp. BF-R-01. Next base: position 26,911 of record NZ_JAGYFX010000070.1, on the reverse strand, counting down.
CGGCGGCTTTGTCCTTGTTCTGCGCGCCCCTCGGCGAACGGCTTTGCAGACGGTCACGGGCGTATTCGACGGCGTTCTGGTAAGAGCGTTCGCCTTGCGCAAGGCCCTGAATACCCACGCCCAGACGTTCGTAATTCATCATGGTGAACATCGCCGCCAACCCTTTGTTAGGTGCGTCGACGATCCAGCCGGTGGCACCGTCAAAGTTCATCACGCATGTGGCGGAGGCCTTGATGCCCATCTTGTGCTCGATGGAACCGCAGGACAGTGAGTTGCGCTCGCCCAGCGAGCCATCGGCATTGACCAGCACCTTGGGCACCAGGAACAGCGAAATGCCTTTCGGTCCCGCCGGTGCATCCGGCAAGCGCGCCAGTACCAGGTGAATGATGTTTTCGGTCAGGTCGTGCTCACCGCCGGTGATGAATATCTTGCTGCCGCTGATCTTGAAACTGCCGTCGGCCTGAGGTTCGGCACGGGTGCGAATCAGGCCCAGGTCTGTGCCGGCATGCGCTTCGGTCAGGCACATCGAGCCGGTCCAGGTGCCGTCGTACAGGTTCGGCAAGTAGGTGGCTTTCAGTGCTTCGCTGGCGTGAGCATTGATCGACAGGCACGCGCCGGCCGTCAGCATCGGGTACAGGCCGAAGGACAGACTGGCCGAATTGACCATCTCTTCGACCTGGGCCGAAATGGCCTTGGGCATGCCCATGCCACCGAACCGCGGATCGCCACCTACGCCGACCCAGCCACCTTCGGCAAAAGCCTTGTAGGCGGCGGCAAAACCATCCGGTGCCGTCACCGAGCCATTGCTCCAGGTGCAGCCTTGTTCATCGCTGCTGCGGTTCAGCGGTGCAATCACTTCGGCGCTGATCTTGCCGGCTTCTTCGAGGATCGCGGCGGCCGTTTCTTCATCGATCACCTCGGCCAGGCCAGGCAATTTGGCCCACAACCGGGACACCTGGAAAACCTCGTTGAGTACGAAGTGCATGTCACGCAAAGGAGCTTTGTAATCAGACATCGTTGGCTTACTCGGAAGTGGTCAGGGCATGAGGCATGCCCGGACGTTGAGAGATTTCGGTGTTGTCGGCTTGCGCAACAGGGCCGGGCGCCAGCGCCCGTTCGCGCAACAGGAAATAAGACAGGGCAGGAATCAGCACCAGCGCACCCAGCATGTTCCACAGGAACATGAAGGTCAGCAGGATGCCCATGTCGGCCTGGAACTTGATCGGCGACCAGACCCAACACACCACGCCAGCCGCCAGGGTGATGCCCACCAGCCCGACCACCCGGCCGGTGAAGGACACCGCATTGCGGTAGGCCTGGGACAGCGGCAAGCCCTGGCGCTGGAAGTGCAGTTGCACGCTGAGCAGGTACAAGGCGTAGTCAACACCGATGCCCACGCCGAGGGCGATCACCGGCAAGGTCGCAACCTTTACGCCGATACCCATGGCGACCATCAGCGCTTCGCAGAGGATCGAGGTCAGTACCAGTGGCAACAGCGCCACCAGCGTGGCGCGCCAGCTGCGGAAGGTGATCAGGCAAAACAGCGTCACTGCCGCGTAGACGTACAGCAACATGGTGCGATTGGCTTCGCGCACGACGATGTTGGTCGCTGCTTCGATGCCCGCGCTGCCGGCCGCCAACAGAAACTGACGATCTTCGGTGCTGTTTTCCTTGGCGAACTTGTCGGCAATCGCCACCACCGCATCCAGCGTTTCAGCCTTGTGATCCTTGAGGAACGTGATCACCGGCATCAGCGAGCAGTTGTTGTTGAACAGCTCAGGCGAGTTGACCGAAGCCTGCTGCGCGGCGTAGTTGAGCACGTCCTGGTTACGCTGGATGCTGTTGAGCTTGGGGTTGCCTTCATAGGTGCCGGCAGTGATCTGCCGCACGGCGTTGACCAGCGAGGTCGTCGCCTGCACGCCTGGATACTGTTGCAGCTCCCAGGCCAAACGATCGGCAAGAACCAACGTCTTGTAGTTCAGGCAGCCTTCCGGCGCAGTCTTGATCATCACCGCAAACAGGTCGCTGGACAGCGCGTAATGCTGGGTGATGTAGGCGTTGTCGCGGTTGTAGCGCGAGTCGGCACGCAGCTCCGGCGCACCGCTTTCCAGATCGCCGATCTTCAGGTTGAGGCTGACCATGAAGCCGCCGATGCCCATCAACACGGCGACCAATACTGCGCCGGTCGCCCACTTGGCGGTGGTGAAGCGGTCGAGCAGGTCCCAGAGTTTGCCGAAGCCCTTGTGGTGTTCGGCGCGGGTGTCGATTTTCAGCGCGCGTTCGGCAGCCTTGGCGCCAACACCGACATAGGACAGCGCCACCGGCATCAGCAACAGCGAGGTGAAGATCAGCACGGCGACGCCGATGCTGGCGGTGATCGCCAGGTCCTGGATCACCGGAATGTCGATCAGCATCAGCACCGCGAAACCCACGGCGTCGGCCAGCAACGCGGTGACGCCGGCAATGAACAAGCGGCGGAAGGTATAGCGCGCAGCAATCAGTTTGTGAGTGCCTCGGGCGATGTCCTGCATAATGCCGTTCATCTTCTGTGCGGCGTGGGACACACCAATGGCGAAGATCAAAAACGGCACCAGCACCGAGTACGGGTCGATGGCATAACCGAGCCAGGCGACGATACCCAGTTGCCAGACCACCGCAATCAGCGAGCAGCCGACCACCAGCAACGTACTGCGCACACAACGGGTGTAGGCATAGATGATCGCCAGCGAAGTGATGACCGCCAGGCCGAAAAACATCATCACCTGAATCAGGCCATCGATCAGGTCGCCCATCAGTTTGGCGAAGCCGATTACCCGAACCTTGTATTGGCCCTTGCCCTCTTCCCCGGATTTGCGCGCCGCGCTGTCACCGGCGAATTCGATCTTGTCGCGCAACTGCTCTTCGAGCATCTGCGAGAACGCGTGATAGTTGATGGGCTGACCACCGGCGGCGGCTTTGTCCAGCAGCGGCACGATCAGCATGCTCGACTTGAAGTCGCTGGCCACCAGGCTGCCGACCAGACCGGCGCGGGAGATGTTCTGGCGCAGTTGTTCGATTTGTTCAGGCTGACCGGAATAGGTATCGGGCATCACCGGGCCACCCTGAAAACCATCCTCGGTGACTTCGGTCCAGCGCACCGCCGGGCTCCACAGGGATTTCATCCACGCGCGGTCGACGCCTTCGGTGAGGAACAGCTGGTCGTTGACCTGCTTGAGTACGTCGAGGTAAGCGGGGTCGAAAATATCACCCTGGGTGTTCTCGACCACCACGCGCACCGAGTTGCCCAGGCCACGCAGCGACTGGCGGTTTTCCAGGAAATTCTGGATGTACGGCTGGCTCTGCGGAATCATTTTTTCGAAGCTTGGGCGCAGCTCCAGGCGTGTCACGGCCATGAAACCCAGCACCACGGTGGCCAGTGCCATCAGCAGCATGAACAGCGGCCGATAGTTGAACACCCACCGTTCGAGGAGGTTGCCGGAGTGCTGGTCGAAATCCCGCAGGTCGCGGATTACCGGCATGGCGTCTTGTTTGATATTGCCCATGTCTGGGTTCTCGCTCTTAGGGTTCGAGGGCTAGCGTCTGGGCGCCACGGCTGCCCGCGACCACCAACGCACCAGCAGCGGACTGGGTAACACCGGCGACCGGGGTCGGCACCGGTTGGCGCAACAGGTGCAATTGCGCGCCCGTGCCCTGGCTGACCAGCATCTGCCCACCCTGGGTGAACAGACGGTAGTCGCCACGGGCATCGATCAGGCCAGCGGTGATGCTGACGTGCAGGCCGGTGTCGAGTGCCGTCCAGTTTTGGCCGCCATCGGTGCTGCGCAGGACGTTGCCGCGCAGGCCATAGACGAGCGCTTCGCCAGGCTTGCCGAGCACGCCGAAAAAGCTGCCTTGATACGGCGTCGGCACGGCGGTAAAGCGTTGGGTGTGCTCATCCCATTTGAGCAACAGGCCTTGTTCGCCGGCGATGTATAACGCGTCGCCGGTGGAAGCGATGGCGTTGAGGTGGAAACCTTGCGGGTTGTCTGTGCGATCCTGAAAAGGCGTCCAGCTCTGGCCACCGTCCTCGGTGCGCAGGATCAGGTTGAACACGCCGATCACATAACCGACTTTGTCGTTGGCGAACCATGTGTCGAGCAGCGGTTTGTCTGCGCCCTGCTCGATCAACCGCTGGCCTTCGGCAACCAGCAACGGCCATTGTTCATTGCCCGGCTCGGCACTGGCCAACGCCGTGTAATGCTTGACCAGCAAGGCGCCGATCTGACGGCCGTCGAGTTGCTTTTGCCAGGTCGCGCCGGCGTCGCTGCTGTGCAGCACCACACCGTCGTTGCCCACCGCCCAACCTTGGGTGGTGGTCGGAAAATTCACCGCCGTGAGATCGGCACTGACCGGTACCGCTGCCTGCTGCCAGTGCTTGCCGGCATCATCGGAAAACAGAATATGGCCACGCTGACCGACGGCGACCACGCGTTCACCGGCGCGAGCCATGCCGGACAACGGACTGTTGATGGCCAAGGCACTGACCCTGGCGGGCAGGTCCAGCACATCGACGTAATCAGCCGCGAGGGTGACGCCCTGCAACAGGCCGAGCACAACGCCAAACGCCACCTGCAAATAATTCTTATACGAACACATACCGCGTCCTCTTCGGAAAACCTGGCGCCCACGCCGTCGGCGCACGGTCCACCGCCTTGTGAGCGGTGGACCTTGTAGGCGCTTTTTTGCGGTTGGCTTAGCGAATGCCGCTGCCGGCCAGGGATTCCGAAGACCACTGGGCCTTGGAAAGCGGATCGATGTACTTGATGCCGCCATAAGGCCCGACCACGCCGTTGATGTTGTAAGAACCACCGACCAGGTCGTAAATCATGAAGGGCGTGGAATCCGGGACCTGCTTGTCGTAGCTCTGGCTGAGGAAGGCGAAGGAGCCACGGTACAACTGACCACGAGCGTCGTATTGATCCGAGGCCAGAGCGGTCCAGCTGTCTTCATCAAGGTAGAAGCGGCGCTTCTGATAAATGTGGCGGGAGCCGGCCTTGAGGTTGCCCTCCACCACCCAGACGCGGTGTTTTTCCCAGCGCACGAAGTCCGGTGCCAGGTGATTGGCGGTGGTCAGCGACTTCGGATCCTGGGCGTAGGTCAGCTTGTAGGTGTTGTAGGGCACAATCATTTCCTGCTTGCCCACCAGCTTCCAGTCGTAACGGTCCAGCGCGCCGTTGAACACGAAAACATCGTCGTAGGTGCCCGCGCCGGCGGTGCCTGGGTTAGGCGTGTCGTAAGCCAGGTTCGGTGCCAGTTTGACCCGACGCTGACCCGGCAGGTACTGCCAGGCGCGGCGCGGTTGCTGCAGCGGGTTGGCGGCGTCCTTGAGCATCACCGCTTCACCGGCCCGGCGTGCAGGGCCGGTGTACGACAGCTTCATCTGGTAGTACACGTCGGCGCTGCTGATTGGCTGCGCCAGGTTTTCGTAGATCGGGTAGGAGATGAACGCCTGCCCGGTGGTGGCCAGGCTCGGCACGCCGGCGGAGTCAACGTTCCAGGAGTCGTACTTGGAGTTGATGCTCACGCCTTGATAGCGCAGCAGGAAGTTCCACATCGCTTCGCTGCCCGATTGCGGGATCGGGAACGGCACGCCCGGCAGCACGTTATCGATGGCCAGACCGCCTTCGAGGGACTTGGCGCCGCTGGCATTCTTCACGCCGTTATCGAGGATGGCTTTTGGCAGCGAAACGGTGCGGTGGGTCGGGTATACGTCGACACGGTAAGTCGGGAAACGCTTGGCCAGTTCCACCGTGGTAGCACTGAGCATGCCCTTGTACTGATCGACGTTTTTGCCATCGATCACCAGCAACGGTTTTTCACTGGCATACGGATCCGGGCGCATGCTGTCACCGGATTTGAAACTGGCCGGCGGCGTGGTCAGGCCACCGTCGTAGGCGGGGATGGAACCATCAGCGTTCCCGGCCTTTTCGGCGCCCACCAGGGTCAGGCTGCTGCCCAACTTGGCAGCGTCCTGGGTTGAAACAGCGGCCTGTGCCTGAGCGACCAGGACCATGGCCAGCGAAGCGGCCAACACGGTTTTAGCAAATTTCATCTTGTTATTCTCCTGCTTGCATTGAGCAAATCAGTGTTGAATCAAAAAGTGGTTTTCATCGTCAGGTAAACGGCGCCACGGTCCTCAGTCGTTGCACCACCACCGGAAAAGGCCGAGTAGCCACCGGCGTAACAGGCGTAGTTTTCGTTACCGCTAAAGGCGTTCGGCGCAGCGCCGTCACCTCCGGTCGGGCCGGTACTCACACCGCTGACATTGCACTTGTCGGTCTTGCCGAAAGAGTCCACGTACTTCAGGTCGACAAAGTATTTGTTGTACACAACGGCCCCGAGACCGATGGCGTAGTTACCGGTGTCTTTGGCACCGCCACCGGAGACCGGTGAAACGCCATCGAGACCGACGTTGATGGACATCGGCGCGTTGAGGTCGACACCGGGAAACACCTGGTACCAGGTTGGTGTGAAGTTGACCGCGATGCCCCAGTTGTCCCGGGTTGGCTGGTCGATACCGCGGTAGGTGCCCTTGCCTTTGTAGAGCGCCTCGTTCTTGCTATCGAGCTTGAGCAGGTTGCTGTAATACAACTCGCCAAGCAGGGTTGCCGAATCGAATACAGGCGTTTTGGCAATGGTCATCAGACCGTTGAGCGTCCAGTGCAAGGTGTCGCCGGTGGCGGCCATGCTGTCGCCTTTCTGCGGGGTGTCATAAACCACACCGGTGGCAGCCGTACGCGCCGGCAACAGGCCAAGACCCGCGCCCAGGCCCAGCGGACTGTTAGTGCTGACAACTGCCGGAATACTCGCCAGCGGCATGTTGTGACGAATGTTCAGGTCCGAACCCACGCTCACCCCGCCCACATCCTTGGACAGGCTCAGGCCAACGATCTTGATGTTGTCGGCATAGGCCATTTGATAGGTGGCGGTGCTCAGCGAGTTGAGCGTATTGATCACCGCAGGCACTTGCCCTGCCGGCCGGGTGCCGTTCGGGTTGGCCGAGCTCAGGCCTCGGGCATCCAGCCAGGCTTGCGGGAGGATTTCCGAGGTTTCGCGGTAGTAGACGCCGAGGGTGCCATCCAGCCAGGCGGGCGACCACTTGGCCATGAGGCCCCAGTCGCCGCGCTTGTCCGGCGTCAGGTCATGCCCGCGACGCACGTTGGTCAAGCCGTTGCACGGCGCCAGGCCGCAACCCAGAGGGCTGCCAGGCACGACAGCATTAGTGTTACCCAGCAGGAACGACTGCGCGCCGAAACCGACCAGGTCGGAGCCGCCGTAGTAGGTGCCGGCTTCCGGCAGGCGTGCGGCGTCCCAGTCGAGAAAGTACTGGGCGGCCACGGTCAGTTCGGGATTGATCGTGAAGGACATCGACAGCTGATTGCGCGGAACGAACAGCTCCTTGGCTTCGGTGCCCGGCGATGCGGCCAGCTTGGCCAGGTCCAGGCCGGACTGGCCGTAGCTGATCGAATGCACCGGGTTGAGAATGGTCTCGCCCCAGAACACGTTGTGCTGGCCAGCCTTGAAACTCAGCATCGACTCCTCGCCCACTTCGGTGCTGTAGAACACGAAGGCGTCGAGGATTTCACCGGACGGGCCGGTGTAGTAACGCTGGGCATAGTTGCTCAGGTGCGGGCTGCCGTTGCCGACGTTGTCATTGGTGACCCCGGCCAGGCGCGGGTCGTTGGCGACCAGGCCCGAGGTTGAACCGTTGCCGTTGACGAATGGGTTCGAATTGGAACCGGTGTTCTCGTAGGCCTTGTCGTACCAGCTGGCGGCGCTGACGCGAAAGCCCATGTGGTTCTGGTAGACCACGTCCATCTCGGTCAACAGATCGACGCGGTTGGTGATGTTGGTCCCGGCCTTGCGGAAGTTGTAGTCGCCGTCGTTGTTGTTCGGCGTGCCCAACATGCGCTTGTCCGCGCTTTCAGTGCGTACGCCATAGTTGTACTTGATGGTGTTATCCAGGCGAACGGTCCAGTCCGGGTTACCTGTCTCGATCTCTGCCGCATGGGCCATCGGCACCGTTGCCGCGAGAATGGCTGAGGCCAGCAAGGTGTAGCGTGAAGCGGTGAACCCGTGACTCTTATTGTTGTGCATTGCGTTGTCTCCGCCATTTTGTATTTGTTTTAAGCGCAGCCGCCCTCGCGCACCCTCTTGTTCCAGGGGTTTGCGTTTTTCAGGAGTGAGGGCAAATGCCGGATGGCGCGAGCCAACCGGCGCCTGAACTAGCGATCCAGCTCGAGGATGAGGGCTTCGGCTTGCGGCCAGTGCCCGTATCCGGCAGCAGGATTGAGATGACCGACATCGCCCAGATTGAGTAGCTCACTGCCCCAGCCTTCAGCCAGGTGCGTAACGGCTTCCAGGCTGGCGAGGTGGTCGTTGGTACTGGCGGCCACCAGGCTGCGAAATGGCAGCGGCCCTTTGGGTAGAGGATCCCACCCCTGGCTACGCAGGGTTTCAGGCGATGGGTAGCCTGACGGCCAAGGGGCATCGAGGTCAGGTGGAGCAGCCAGCAGCGCGCCCTTGATCGGCCGGCGGTACTGCGCGGCCCAGTGCGCGACCATCAGTACGCCGGCGCTATGGGCCACCAGGATCACCGGCCCGTCGATCTGCTCCAGCGCGTGCTGGATCGCTTGCACGCGCTTGTTGCAATCGAGCTTGTCGGTCTCCTGCGGCGGCACACTACGTACCTTGCTCAGCCTGGCTTCAAGCAACGTCTGCCAATGTTCGGCAACGTGCTCGCGCAGGCCCGGTACGATCAGAACGGTTGCGGCAGTTTGCAGTTTGTCCACTTCAGCACCTACGCTTTCTCGATGACTCGACTGGCTCTGTGGCCAGGGGCTTTTTGTAGGACTGACATTAAAGAGCGCCCACCCCAGGCGCTTTTCATTGGACGTCAGGCACTTTTCTTTTCATGACAGATTTCCAGGTATTGGCGCGCGCCGACCACTGGTCGAAAATCCCCACAGGTTCTCTGCAGCTCACTGTAATCAATGGGTGTGTGTCGATTGCTCCACGACAACGGAGGTGATTGCGGACAGAAACTGGCGAGCGCCCTCGACAACATCACAACTGTTCAATCGCTGATGTGCTGGATATAGTCGCCACGCTCATCTGAATCGCAACCGGCCCAGGAAAGACCTTCGCATGCCCAAGCTTGTTCGCGCCGCCGTCTTGACCAACTACCTGGAGGTTACTCAATACCTGGGGTTCAACCCGCGCGATGTACTGGCCGGCGTCGGCTTGAGCAAAGCCCTGCTGCAAGCCCCTGAGCATCGCATTCCCATCGATGCCGCCGTGCGTCTGCTGGAGGATTCAGCCACCGCCAGCGGCTGCCAGAACTTCGGCCTGAGCATGGCCGAGTCGCGCCAGCTCTCGGACTTCGGCGTGGTCAGCCTGCTGCTCAGCCATCAGCGCACGCTGCGTGATGCCTTGCAGGTGGTGGTGCATTACCGGCACTTGATGAATGATTCGCTGGCCATCTTCATTGAAGAGGCCGGCAAGATGGTGATCATTCGCGAGGAGGTGGTCACCGACTCGCCGATGCCCAGTCGACAGGCCACCGAGCTTGCCATCGGCGTGATGTTCCGCCTGTGCGCTGCCCTGCTCGGCTCTCACTGGCATCCCTACAGCGTCAATTTCACTCACCAGGCCCCCGACAACCTTCAACTGCATCGTCGCCTGTTCGGCTGCACCCTGGAGTTCGGCAGTGAGTTCAACGGCATCGTCTGCGCAGGTGCCAGCCTGGACATGACCAACGCCAATGCCGACCCGGCCATGGCCCGCTACGCCCAGAGCTACCTCGATTCGCTGCAAAGCCACCAAGGCACTTCGATGCTGTTCGAAGTGCGCAAGGCCATCTACCTGCTGCTGCCCATGGGCCGCGCTACCATCGAGCAAGTCGCGCAGAGCCAGGGCATGAACGTTCGCACCCTGCAACGTCGCCTGAAGGATGATGGCTGTGCGTTCAACGATGTGATCAACGATGTGCGCCGCGACCTGGTGCTGCGTTATCTGGACAACCCGAATTACACGCTCGGGCGCATTGCCGACATGCTTGGCTACTCGATGGCGAGTTCGTTTACGCGGTGGTTCATCAGCCAGTTCGGTATGCCACCGGCGACGTGGCGGGTGCAAAAGCAGGGTTCGGCAAAAGCCCCGACGGACGCGGCCCCACCCAAACCCTACTGATATCGCGCCTGTTGTAGGAGTGAGCCAGACAGCCGACCAATCTCTTTCAGGTGTACATATCCATTGCTGCGGTAACGGCGGCTTATGGTTTCGCCCTTACGGCGAGTCACTTGCAGAAGCGGCAAGTAACCAAGCGCTCTTGCCCCTTTCGTTCGGTGCCTCGCCATGGCTCGGCATGCCCTCGCTCCGGTCCTGCTCCGTGGGCCCGCCGCCATCGGCCATCCATGGCCGGGGGCGGCTAACCCGGCATCCATGCCGGGTTGCCCACTACACAGAACCTGCGCTCGGCCTCTCGAGGGGGCGTGTACCTCAAGATCAAAAGCGGAAGGCGAGCTAACGCTCGGCCTGATGAGTGGTGGAAATCAAAAGCGTATGGGGTTCCCTGTAGGAGCCGGCTTGCCGGCGAAAAGCGTTTGGACAACGCATTCATTCAGACAGCCCGCGTTATCGTTGACGTCCATCGCCAGCAAGCTGGCTCCTACAATTTTGACCGTGTGAACCCGATCCCGTGTAGGAGCCGGCTTGCTGGCGATGGCGTCCGTCCAACCAACACATTAATTGTCTGACCCACCGCTATCGCCAGCAAGCCGGCTCCTACAGGGGAGCGGTGTACATGCTCGGAATGAGTGAGCACAGCAGAGAAGGAGAACGCGTTCGCAAATGAGCCAGGTCGGCTTTCAGGCCGCCTCGGCGGCTGTGGCGGTCGTCGCCCCCTCGAGAGGCCGAGCGCAGGTTCTGCGCAGTGGGCAACCCGGCAAGGATGCCGGGTTAGCCGCCCCCGGCCAGGGATGGCCGATGGCGGCGGGCCCACGGAGCAGGACCGGAGCGAGGGCATGGCGAGCATTAGCGAGCCACCGAACGAAAGGGGCAGAAGCGCTTTGGTTACTTTCGCGCTTTTCGAAAGTGACTCGCCGTAAGGGCGAAACCAATAGCCGCCATCACCGCAGCAATGGATATGTACTCAGACAACAATCTCCCACAAGCTTTGACACGGCATGGATCAACGCTGGCAAAGGCACCGATGGAGGTCAACGATGACGCGGGAAGCCTGACCTCTGGCCCTTCCCCGGCAAGCTCACACCGGGCAAAAAAAACGGCGACTGCTGGCACAGTCGCCGAAAAAACCGGTGTTGTCGACACCGGTCGAGGACACCACCACAGTGAGGAGTCAACCGCGGTGCAGCCCTCTGTCAAAAAGCGTTATGCGTCGGGTGTCAAAAGCCCCAGTGCAGCAACAACAGCACCAGCACGACGAGAAACACCGTCTCCCCCACCATCAACAGGATCGGCTTGATACCCACCGCCGCCAGCTCCTTGAGCTGGGTCTTCATGCCCAGGGCACTGATGGACACCACCAGGCACCAGCGCGACAACTCATTGATCGAACCCTGCACCACCGGGGCCACCCAGCCGGTGCTGTTGATGCACGCCAGCAACAGGAAACCGACGGCGAACCACGGCAGCAACGGTGGTCGCTTGCCGGTCGGATCGGCGCCCTGCATGCGGGTGATCATCGCGGCGGTGACGATCACCGGCAGCAGCATCGCGACCCGCATCAGCTTGACCACCGTGGCCGTATCGCCAGTCTCGGTCGACATGCTGTAACCGGCGCCGACCACCTGGGCCACGTCGTGGATGGTCGCTCCCAAGAACACCCCGGCCACTTGCGGCGACAGTTGCAGCCAATTGGCAATCATCGGGTACACGATCATTGCCAGAGTCGACAGCGCCGACACCCCAATCACCGTGAACAACGTCGCGCGTTCTTTCTGCGGATGATTGGGCAGCGCTGCCGCCAACGCCAACGCGGCCGATGCACCACAAATTGCCGTGGCCCCTCCGGTGAGCATGCCGAACAAACGCTGAAAGCCCAGCGCCTTGGCCGCGATCACTGAAACGCCGATGGTCACCACCACCAGAATCACCACCAGCGCCACTGGCTTCCAGCCCAGCGCAGCCATCTGTTCAAGGGTGATGCGCATGCCCAGCAGCGCCACGCCGATGCGCAACACAGTGCGCGCCGTGAATTCGATGCCGGCCTTGCAGGCACCGTCGCCGGCCAGAAAGTTCAGGGCCATGCCCAATAGCAAGGCAAACAGCATCACCGGCGCACCGTAGTGCTCGGACAAAAAAGACGCGGCCGCCGCCACGATCAGACTGACGACAAAACCCGGCGCCAGTTCGCGCGTTCGGCTGTGGATACGGGTGAGAGCGATGGCGCTCATGGCGCGGCCTCCTCGGGAACAATGACGATGAATGCCTGACCGTCGATGATCTCGACCGGGTAGTTGGCGACTTTGACTGCGGTGGAATTGAGCAGGTAACCGCTGCGCAGATCGAAGCGCAGACCATGGGCGCAACACTGAATCACTCGCCCCTCAAGACGCCCGCCACACAGCGAGGCGCCCTGGTGCGGGCAACTGTCGTCGATGGCGAACAAGTCACCTTCGACGTTGAACAGCGCCAGGCTTTTGTCATCGAATTCGAACAGTGCACGACCGCCGACCTGCGGGTGTTTGCCGGCAGGCACGGGGATACGCCGGGTCATGCAGGTTGCCGCTCGTAATCACTTTCTTTCAGTGCCTGGCTCATGGCCCCGAGCAACACCGCTGCAGGTTGCGCGCCCACCACCGTCATGCGGCGATCGAACTGAAAGCCCGGTACGCCACTGCTCGCCTCGGGTGATCCGGCAAATGGCGTGGCGTCGCCCGTCAGGCAGTCAGCCAAGACCTGCGCATCAATGCCGCAGGAGCGGGCAATGGCGAGCAAGGTCTCGCGGCAACCAAGGTTTTCGCGTTTGCGGAAATAAGCGGCGAACAGCCGCTCAAGCAACATTTCACTCTGGGCAGCGTTGCCCAGCGCGCTGACCCGCTCGAACAGACGATGGGCGTCTGCGGTATTGGGCATCGTCTCGATCTGGCCGAGGTCGATGCTCAGTCCAACCGCCGCGGCAGCCTTTTGTACCTGGGCCTGGCGCATGGTCATGGCATCGGCATTGCCCAGGCGCTTGCGGTAGAAATCGACGAAGGGCTCACCTTCCAACGGCAACTGCGGCAGCAACTGCACGCCATGCCACTGCGTGCTGATCTGCACATCCGGATGGCGACTGCGAAACTGTACCTGCGCATGCTCCAGTTGGCGTTTGCCGATCAGGCACCAGGGGCAGATAAAATCGAAAAACACATCAATCTGTAGACGACGACTCACAACTTCACCTCTAACCCGGCCTGGCTGACGGGGTCAGGCACGCGCTGACCCTGAAGGCGGGCAATATCTTTGTGGTAATGACACTTGGCATAAAAGAACACGGCCGCTGCCGCGAGGCTGACCAATGGCACCAGCTGGAAAGCGGCATGCAGGCCGATGAGGTCCGACACCCTTCCGGTGATGAACGGCCCCGGCGCCAGTCCCAGCATGTTGTTGGCCAATGTCAGCGTGGCGAAGGCCGTGCCATGGACCGAGTAATGGGTCAGGTTGGCGACCATCGCGCCAGCCGGGCCGGTGGTGCCGGTGGCAATCAGCATGCCCAGGCAAATCAGTGCCAGTTGCATAGGCCCTGCCGTCATTGCGAACGCCGCCGACAGCAGCAGGCAACTGCCCAGGCAAAAGGCGATGGCCAGGCTGACCTTGCGTTCCGGCGAGTTGCGACACAGCCGATCGCTGAGCATGCCGCACACAATCATCCCCGCACCGCTGCACAGCACGATGATCGCCGCCATGGCGCCGGCTTTGTCCGTCGGCATGTCGTAGTAGCGATTCAAGTAGCTGGGAATCCACACCATCACCGTGCCGCCGACAAACAGCTGCAAGCCGCTGGCGACGTAGGTCGCTACCACCGAACGACTGGACCACAGCGTACGCAGCGGACGCTTGGCCCCCGCGACAGCCTTGGCGACCCGTTGCGGTGCGATGCGAGCTTCCTTGACGATGATCGGATAAAGCATCGCCAGCACCAGGCCAAACAACGCCATGCCGGCGAACGACCAGCGCCAGCCCAGCTTGGCCGCGATGGCACCGCCCAACGCCATGCCCAGCACCGAGCCGAACATGCCGCCCGCCATGAACGCGCTGGCCAGGGTGGCGCGCATGTGTTTCGGGAACACCGAAATCACCACGGCGATACCGACGCTGCCATAAGCCGCTTCACCGACGCCGACCATGAACCGGGCAATGAACATTTGCTGGTAATCCTGCGCCAATGCGCAGCCCAGCGTGGCCAGGCTCCACAGCAACGCCATCAGCGCCAGGCTCTTGACTCGTCCAAAGCGGTCAGCCATCAACGACAGCGGGAATGTCAGCAGACCGACCATCAAGGCAACGATACCGCTGAGCAACCCGAGCTGGCCGTCGCTCAGGGCCCACTCGCTCTTGAGCAGCGGGAACACCGCGTTCAGCACCTGGCGCGACATGTAATCGGAAATCAACAGGCCGAACGTCAATGCAAAAACGATCCAGGCATATTGGCGCGAAACGCCGACGCAACCTGCGTCGTCATCGTCAGCGGCGATTGGGTGAAAGGCCATGCAGCCTCCTCAATGCTTTTATTTATTGTTGTTATCAAGCGTGTTGCAGTGCGGTGGACGAGAGGTTGCGGCCCCTCGTCCGGACCGCCGGTCAGCCGCGTTGCGGCACACCCTTTTGCCCAGCCTTGCGGTTGGGGGCCATACCGTTGGCCAACAGGGTCTGCTCGATGCTGTCGTACTTCACACCGATGCGATAAATCTCGCGGGCTTCTTTGCCCGTGGCGATTTCGCGACCCAGTTCATGGGCAATGCGCACGGTTTGCTGGATCTGCGCCACCGAGCCGAAGCGATCACCCTTGTGATCAATGATAGTGTCTTCATTGCCCACGCGCGGGTGCATGCCCATGGCCATCGACATGGTGTTGAACGGCATGACGTTCTTAAGCAGCGATTCTGAGGTCAGGGTGCAGCCGTTCGGCGCGCGGTGGATGAAATTGAAGAAGTTGAACGGGTTCGGGCCGTCGAAACCGCCACCGATGCCGATCCAGGTCAGGTTCAGCGGGCCCTTGTAGATACCCTTGCGCACCAGGCGCTCGAGGGTTTCCAGGGCATGCATGCCGGTCAGCTGGAAGTGCGGCTGGATGTCGTTGTCCATCAGGCGCTTGAGGTGCTCGGCAACCCAGGCCGGGCCGGCCGGTACGGTCATTTCGCTGTAGGCAGCCTGGATCAACGGGTTAGCCAGCGAGGTACCTTCCAGGTATTGCGGATACAGCAGCTCCATGATGTTCATCTGGGTGGTGTTGATCGCCACCGTGACCTGATCCGGTTTTGGCGTCAGCTCGGCCAGCATGTGGCGGGTATCGTCGGACAGCCACTTGGCGGCTTCGCCATCACTTTCCGGGGCGAAGGAAATCGAACCGCCGACCTGGATGATCATGTCCGGCACCGCTTCGCGCACACCAGCGATCAGCTCGTTGAACTTCGACAGGCGCTTGGAGCCCTTGCCGTCCAGTTCACGCACATGCAGGTGCAGCACGGTGGCGCCGGCTTCATAGCAATCGACCGCTTTCTGGACTTGCTCGTCCATGGTCAGCGGGATGTCTTCCGGGAAATCTCCAGGCATCCATTCCGGGCCGTACGGGGCCACGGTGATGACCACTTTTTCCATGTTTTCCGGGTGCAGGGAATCGTCGAAGAATTGCATGATTTACTCCACTTTTTATGATTGTCCCGCCCACCCGGGATCGTGCCGGGCAGACGTGTTTACGAGTGCGTATGCAGAAAGGGTCGATCAGTAGGTCTTGTCGCCGATGATCCCGGCGCGCTCCATCTTGCGATGGCACGGCGGGTAATCCATGACGGCGTAGTGCTGGGTACTGCGGTTGTCCCAGATGGCGATGCTGTTGGGCTTCCAGCGCCAGCGCACCTGATACTCGGGGATGTACGCCTGGCTGATCAGGTAGCGCAGCAATTCGCTGGCGCCGGGGTTGGCGTCCTGGCCGAAGCGCACCCGCTCAGAGGTGTGGTAGTTGCTGATGTGGGTGGTGAAGGCGTTGACGAACAGCACCTTCTCGCCGGTTTCCGGGTGGGTGCGCACCACCGGGTGTTCGGCGTCCGGGTACATCGCCTTGAGCGCCAGGCGTTTTTCGATCGGCATCGCCGCACCGAAACTCGCTTCGATGCTGTGACGGGCACGCAGGTCGGCGATTTTCACCTTCACGTCTTCCGGCAAACGCGCATAAGCCTCGACCATGTTGGCCCACATGGTGTCGCCGCCGACCGGCGGGCATTCCACGCAGCGCAACACGCACCCCATTGGCGGCGCCTCGCGCCAGGTGGCGTCGGCGTGCCAGGCGTTTTCATAGCGGTCCATCGGCTGGTCCGGATTCTTGTAGATCCGCACCAGCCCCGGATGATCCGGATCGCTGCCGGCCACCGGATGGTCTTCCAACTCACCAAAGCGGCGAGCGAAGGCCACGTGCTCCTCGCGAGTGATGTTCTGATCACGCAGGAACACCACCCGGTGCTTGAGCAACTGGGCACGAATCTCGGCAAACAGACCGTCGTCATGCACCGCGTCGGCGAGGTTCACGCCGATCAGTTCGGCGCCGATGTTGCAGGTCAATTGTTCGACTTTCATGGCTGGCCGCTCCTTAAATGACGAAAATCGACGAACCGGTGGTCTTGCGCGACTCAAGGTCGCGATGAGCCTGCACCGCGTCCTGCAAGGCGTAGTGCTGGTTGATCTCGATCTTGATCCGGCCGCTGCCGACGTGGTCGAACAACTCACCGGCCAGGGCGGCTTTCTCCGCTGGGTCGGCGATGTAGTCAGCCAGCGCCGGACGGGTCAGGAACAACGAGCCTTTCATCGCCAGCATCACCGGGTCGAACGCAGGGATCGGACCGGATGCCGTGCCGACGCACACCATCAGGCCACGACGCTTGAGCGAATCCAGGGAGCCGGCGAAAGTGTTCTTGCCGACGCTGTCGAACACCACGTTGACGCCGACGCCATCGGTCAATTCGCGAACACGGGCGGCGACGTCTTCATGGCTGTAATTGATAGTATGGTCGCAACCGTGAGCCCGGGCGATTTGGGCCTTTTCTTCGGTCGAAACCGTGCCGATCACGTTCAAGCCGAGCAATTTGGCCCACTGCGAGACGATCAGGCCGACGCCACCGGCGGCGGCGTGCAACAGAATGCTGTCGCCTTCCTTGAAGTCGTAGATGCGGCGCATCAGGTACGAAGACGTCAGGCCGCGCATGGTCATGGCCGCAGCGGTCTCGAAACTGATGGTTTCCGGCAGTTTGATCAACGGCGCGGCCGCGATCAGCCGTTCGGTGCTGTAGGCGCCAAGGGTGTTGAGGAAACCGGTATAGGTGACGCGGTCCCCCACCTGGACGTTGGTCACCCCTTCGCCAACGGCCTGGACCACACCGGACGCTTCAACCCCCATGCCGTTGGGCATCGGAATTGGGTAAGTACCATTGCGAAAATAGGTGTCGGCATAGTTGAGGCCCACCGCCACATGACGAAGACGAACCTGGCCTGGACCGGGATCGCCGACCTCGACCTCCTCATAACGGAGGACTTCGGGACCACCGGTTTCGTAGAAGCGTACGGCGTTGGCCATTTTTTCTTATTCTCCAGTCTGTACAGCGTCGATTTGCGCTGATTGGACTGTAGGACGCAGTCTGGTGAGCCGCTTCTCATCAGACGACACAGGCTTTTCATTTCATGACAGATGGTTGCAGGCATGGAACACAAGACTGCGCTATGACCAGGTTTGACCTGCGTCAGATATCGTCATCCGCCGCCTTGGTTGTGACGATGAGGGGCTCGATACCCCAGTCGCCGGGCACGTTCCAGTCTTCGCCAAACAGCTCGGCCGGATGCATCGTACGCTCGGAGCCATTGCCGCACGCCAACGACTTGGCCGGGCAATACCGGTCGCACCCCCAGCAAATCCGCTCGGGGTGCTTGGGGTTGTCGGGGAAGTTCTTGGCCATGCCGATCTCCGGTCATTGAGAGGCGTGCTTCCCAAGCTACAACCATCGCGCGCAGCCGTCCTTGATGGATATCAAGCTATCGACATCGAGTGACTGCCCTCCCCCGATCATGATCCTGAGGCTAAGCTGATAACGGCCGAACAGACTTGGAGGCGTCGCTCATGATCAATAAAAATCCTCATCCGAACACAGAGACACCCGACCGTCCGCCGCTGTCGACATGGGACGATCAAGACGCCGCAACATCCATCGATAGCGATGCGTTTATCGCCCCACCTGCGCTGACAAACGCCGAACTGGTTCACTTGCGTGTCCGCGTCATTGCCCTGGAAAACCTGGTCATCGCGCTGCTGGCGGAAGGTTCGGAACGTCAGCTCGCCGTTGCCCGGGAAATGGCCGGCTACATTACCCCCAGAGCCGGGTTTACCCAGCATCCCTTGACCGTCCATGCGGCGGCACAGATGACCCACAGCGTCGAGCGCGCCCAGCGATTTCGCCGGCGCGACGAGCCGTCGGTTTAATTACTCAAAACTTGATAGCAATCATTATTGTTCGCAGCAAACCTTCCTAGACTCGGGTTCCTACTCGTCAGTGCCCAGGAAGAAATCATGCGTACCTCTCTCACACTCGCTTTGCTCTTGTTCGTACCACTGGCTCAGGCCAAGGAATACCCGATCGGCGAACCACAGCTGTGTCCGGGGCTGGAAGTCGGGGCGGTTTATCTGCAACCGATCGAGATGGAACCGGCGGGCATGATGCGCGCCACTGCGGATTCGGATGTTCATCTGGAGGCCGACATCCGCGCCACTGCGGATAATCACCAGGGCTTTCAGGAAGGCAGTTTCGTGCCCTATCTCAACGTTTCTTTCAATCTGAAAAAGCAAGGCAACGACCCGGAACTCAAAGGCGATTTCCACGCCATGGTCGCCAACGACGGTCCGCACTACGGCGACAATGTGAAGCTGATGGGGCCGGGCAAATATCAACTCACCTTCACCATCCTGCCACCCGGTGGTCATGCCTCTCTCGGTCGCCACACCGACAAGGAAACCGGTGTCGCGCCCTGGTTCGAACGCTGCGAACTGCACTACGAATTCGTCTACGCCGGCATTGGCAAAAAAGGCGGCTATTGAATGAAACGCCTGCAGGTTGCCTGCCTGCTGGTGGCTGGAGCCCTTGCGCCGTTGACCGCCCATGCCGAGTTGCCGAGCTACGAACTGATCCTGCGCGATGGCCACTTCACGCCGGCCTTGCTGGAGGTCCCGGCCGGACAGCGATTCAAGATCGTCCTGAAAAACAATGGTCAGGGGCCGGCCGAATTCGAGAGCACACCGCTGCGGGTTGAAAAGGTCATGTCACCGGGCGTGACCACCTTTGTCGTCATTCACCCGCTCAGGCCCGGTCACTACCCGTTTTTCGACGAGTTCAATCCGCAACTGCCCGAGGGCGGCATCCTCGCGAAATAACCTGTCAGCGCACGGAGTTTTCATGAATCAATCAATGTTCATCGTCTGGCGCGAAAGCGTCGAGGCGTTGCTGGTGATCGGCATTCTCCAGGCCTGGGCCAGCCAGCAGTACCAGGGTCATCGACTGGTCAAATACTTGTGGGTCGGCGTGGGGCTGGGGTTGCTGCTCTCGGGTCTGCTGGCCGTGCTGATTCTGTTTGCCGGCGAGGCCATGAGCGGGTCGGCCAGTGAATGGTTCCAGGCCGCACTCGCGCTGGTTGCCAGCCTGTTGATGGTGCAGATGGTGGGCTGGATGCACCGTCACGGACGCTCCCTCAAACAGGATTTGCAGCGCCACGCCGACAGCCATCTGGCCCGGCAAGGCGGCATGGGGTTGTTGCTGCTGGCGATGCTCGCGGTCAGTCGTGAAGGCAGTGAAACGGTCGTGTTTCTCTATGGCGCCGGTGCTCAACTGCGAGGCCCGCAGCTCGGCTTGTTTGCCATCGGCGGCGCCATGGGACTGGTGCTGTCGGCGTTGACCATCATCCTGCTGCACAGCAGTCGCCGGTTCATTTCGTGGCAACGATTCTTTGCCATCAGCGAAGTCATCCTGCTCATGCTCGGGGCCGCATTGCTGGTCAGTGGCACCGAGCGAATCGGCGGCCAACTGCTCGCCCTCGATCTGCCGGAGCAGGTTTACGGCGTCATTGGCGACGCGTTCTGGGACAGCAGCGTCTTACTGAGCGACAGCCATGGACTCGGTGGTTTCCTGGCCGGTTTTGCCGGTTATCGGGCAACCCCCAGCGGCCTGACCTTGCTGGTGTGGATCGGTTACTGGCTGGTCGTCGGCGGATGGCTACGGCAACGGACGATGGAAAAAGTCCCATGCCTGAACTGAGTTGGCACAATCGATGGCTCCAGCGACTGGGCGACGGGATGCGTCGCCATGCGCGGTTCATTCGTGCCGCGCAGTGGCTGGTTGTGGTGTTTTACGCAGTGCTGCTGGTGATCCCGCCGCTGTTACCGCTGCCGGACAGCCAGGCACGAATGCTCGACAACCTGACCTTGCTTGCGCAGTTTCTGTTTTGGGGGATCTGGTGGCCGTTCGTGCTGCTGTCGATCGTGATGTTCGGTCGACTCTGGTGTGGCGTGCTGTGTCCGGAGGGCTCGCTCAGCGAATGGGCCAGCCATTACGGTAAAGGCATGGGCGTGCCGCGCTGGTTGCGCTGGGGCGGCTGGCCGACCCTGGCGTTCTGCCTGACGACCCTCTATGGCCAGTTGATCAGCGTCTATGACTACGCTCAGGCGGCGCTGCTGATTCTGGGTGGTTCGACTGTCGCTGCTGTGGTCGTCGGGTTGTTGTTCGCCCGAGGCAAGCGGGTCTGGTGCCGTTACCTGTGCCCGGTCAGCGGCGTGTTTGCACTGCTCGCCCGCCTGGCGCCGGTGCATTTTCAGGTCAACGAACAACGCTGGATAGAAAACGCCCCGCCACGCCTGCCGCCCCCCAACTGCGCTCCGTTGCTCGATATCCGACGCCTGCAAGGCGCCAGTGATTGTCATGCCTGTGGGCGCTGCAGCGGGCAACGCGGTGCCGTCCAGTTGATCGCCCGGTCGGGCAATCAAGAGATTCTTCACGCGACGTCGCAGACGCTATCCCCGTGGGATGCTCGCTTGCTGCTGTTCGGTGTGATCGGCCTGGCGATGGGCGCATTCCAGTGGACGGTCAGTCCCTGGTTCGTCGCCCTCAAACAAACGCTCGCCCAATGGCTGGTTGAACACGACCAGTTCTGGGCCCTGCAAGACAACGCGCCCTGGTGGCTGCTCACCCACTACCCGCAGCTCAACGACAGCTTCAGTTGGCTCGACGGGTTCAGCATCGTCACTTACCTGAGTTTGAGTTCGGTGCTGCTCGGCACCGTGCTAATGGTTCTCTTGCGCCTGACCGCTCGACTGGCGGGTGATCGTGCACTGTATTGGCCCCTGGCGCTCACGCTCACGCCCCTGGGTGGTGCGGGACTGTTTCTCGGGTTGTCGGCAACCACCGTGAAACTGCTGCGCTATGAAGGTTTGCTGCTGGAATGGGTGCAACCGGTCAGGGCCTGCCTGTTGGTGGCCGCGATAGGCTGGAGTTTGCTGCTGGGATGGAAGCGACTGAGCCGCGAAAACCGCTCTCTGGCGCGGCGCATGTCGGGCAGCGCCTGCCTGCTGTTGGCCAATGGTTTGATCGGGTTTGGCTGGTGGTTGCAGTTCTGGGGCTGGTCCTGAGCGCCCACCTCCACAACCACCCGCCCGGGTGGTCTAGACCTTGAATCGCGCCACGGTCTGATGCAGCGCCCCGGCCATCTGTGCCAGTTCATGGCCAGCGGTATCGGTGTGCTGCGCACCCAGCAAGACTTGCTCGGACAAGGTGCGAATCCCCACCAGATTGCGATCCACCTCACGCGCCACCAACGCCTGCTCCTCCGTGGCACTGGCAATCATCAGGTTGCGCTCATTGATCTGCGAGATGGACCGGGTGATCTGATCCAGTGCATCACCTGAGCGCTGCGCCACTTCCAAAGTAGCCCGCACCAGATGACTGCTGCTTTGCATGGCCGTCACCGCATGGCCGGTATCCTGGCGAATGTTGCCGATCATCTGCTCGATTTCCTGGGTGGACTCCTGCGTGCGATGCGCCAACGCTCGCACTTCATCGGCGACCACGGCAAAGCCGCGCCCGGCATCCCCGGCCCGTGCGGCTTCAATTGCCGCGTTGAGGGCCAGCAGATTGGTCTGCTCGGCGATGCTGCGAATCACGTCCAGGACTTTGCTGATGTCCTGCACCCGGCCCGCCAGTTGTTCGATGCGTTGCGAGGTGTCGGTGACGCCATCGGCCAGTTCGCCGATGGCAACCACGGTTTCCTGAACCTGTTCGCGGCCGCGCTGCGCGGTTTGCTCGGACTGTTTGGAGGCCTCGGAAGTACTGACCGCGTTACGCGCCACTTCATCCACCGCAGCCGTCATCTGATTCACCGCCGCAGCCGCCTGCTCGATCTCCAGCCCCTGCAATTGCAGGTTGCTGGCGGTCTGGCTGCTGACGGCACTCAGTTCTTCGGAAGAGCTGGCCACCCGATCAACCGAAGAGGCAATGTGCTTGACCATGGCATTCAGGCTTTGCTGCATCTGATGCATGTTCATCATCACACTGCCGTCGGCACTTGCCCCCACCGGCACCTGAATCGTCAGGTCGCCCTCGGCGATTTCACTCAAGAACCGTGCGGCATCATCCGGCTCGCCACCCAATGGCCGGGTCACACTGCGCGTGACGACTATCGCAGCGGCAATCACCAGCGCCAGGCAGAACAGGAACAACCCGAGCATGTTGCGCCGGGCATCGCTGTACAGTGCCTGCGCCGACTGTTCACGGTCGATGAAGATTTTCCCTTGCAGCGCCATCAACTCATCCAGGCTGCGATACACCTCGGCTTCGGCCGGTACGACTTTCTGCTTCAGCTGGGCCATGGCATCGTCGGAAGCCCCTTGCCGAATCAAGACCTGCACCTGGGTGAACGCGGCAACGTAGGCTTCGCGGTTCTTTTTCAAGGCGAGGTAAGCGGCTTTGCCCTCTGGCAGATAGAACAGCGGCTCAAGGGTTTCGAGCGCCTGGGTGATGCGTTTCTTGGTGGCGTCGATCGACTGCTGCACTTGCTGATTGTCCTTGTTGATCAGCAAGTCCCGGGTGTTCCTGGCGTTATCGCGCACGCCCGTGGCAATGACCATGATCGGTTCGATCTTCGGCCAGTCCTGTTTGACGATGACCACCGCCTGTTCCTTGAGCGTTGCCAGATCGTGCAACGCGTAAAACGCCATGCCCATCAGCGCCAGCGGCGCGATTGCAAAGCCGATGACGATCCGTTGTGCCGTGGTTAATTTAGCCATATCAAATGCTCCCAGTTTGATACCTGCCTGATTGGCAGCGCATTTGAAATTCATGGTGGATGTCACTGTTGAACGTTGATTCGCAGGTTCGGTTACCCCCGTAACACGAACGCTGGAAACAACTCGCGCATCGCCTCCCAAAGATCGGGTAGCAAAGCCTGTGCCGAAACGCTCGGCAGCAGCGGATCGAACATCCGCTCGGTGCGCACCAGTTGCACGGCGAAGCGTTTGACGCCCAGCGCGCTCAATCGCTGCGCGAGGGTCAACAGACGTGCCGGTTCGACGAGATGCCAATGCACGGTGGTGCGGCATTCGTAGTCGACATCGCTGGCCAGCAGATGCTCGAGGCTGCGCCAGTTGGCTGTTCCGCTGCCCTCGACGCGGGTGATGGCCTGGCAATCCTCGGGCAACGCCTTGACGTCGAAGCCCACCCAGTCGGCCCCGGCCAGCGCCTTGGCGAACGCGGCCGGCTTGATGCCGGCGCTGTGCAAACCGATGCGAAATCCCATGGCGCGCACTTCATCCATGGCGCCGGGCAACGCGTCCTGCAAGGTCGGCTCACCGCCGCTGAACACCACGGCATCGAGCAGGTCCTGTCGACGTTGCAGAAACGCCATAACCCGCCGCCAATCCACTTCCTCGGTGCCACGAGGCGGGATCAGTTGCGGGTTATGGCAGTAACGACAACGCCAGGCGCACCCCTGGCAAAACAGCACGCAAGCGAGCTGTCCCGGATAGTCGATAGTGGTCAGGGGCACCATGCCCCCGACCCGCAGCATTCGACTCATTGGCGCCCGGCCACGGTCGCGCTTTCGGTGAAGTGCACCCGTTCGCGGTGCTCCGACTGTTTGCCCGGATTGAACGCCGACACCGGACGGTGATAACCCATCACCCGGGTCCAGACTTCGCAGCGTTGACGTTGAGCCTGGGGCAGTGTTTGCGATGCAATCATGGTGAAGCTCCTTGCGGTTGAGTGGATCGAAATCAGTGAACGGTGCCGGTTTGCTGTTCTTTGAGCAGCAGGATCTCGTCGCATTTGGGGCAGAACTCGTGCTCGCCATCGAGGTAGCCGTGCACCGGGCAGATGGAGAATGTCGGGGTCACGGTCAGGTACGGCAGGCGGAACCGCCCGAGGGCTTTGCGCACCAGTTGCTTGCAGGCTTGGGTCGAAGAAATCCGCTCGGCCATGTACAGATGCAAGACCGTCCCGCCGGTGTATTTGCATTGCAATTCGTCTTGCAGTTCCAGGGCCTCGAAGGGGTCTTCGGTGTAGCCCACGGGCAGTTGCGAGGAGTTGGTGTAATACGGCGCCTGCGCGCTGCCGGCCTGGAGAATGTCGGGATAGCGCTTGAGGTCTTCCTTGGCGAAACGGTAGGTAGTGCCCTCGGCCGGCGTCGCTTCGAGGTTGTAGAGGTGGCCGGTTTCTTCCTGGAAACGCACGAGCGTGGCGCGCACATGGTCCAGCATCCTCAGGGCAAACTGCCGGCCGTGCTCGGTGTGCATGCCCTCCTTGTCACCGGTGAAATTGCGCAGCATTTCATGCAGGCCGTTGAGGCCGATGGTCGAGAAATGGTTGCGCAAGGTGCCGAGGTAACGCTTGGTGTACGGGTACAAACCGGCGTCCATGTGATGCTGAATCACCTTGCGCTTGACCTCCAGGCTCTCCATCGCCAGTTCCATCAGCGTGTCCAGACGCTTGAGCAAACCGCTGGTATCCCCCTTGAATACATAACCCAGTCGCGCGCAGTTGATGGTCACCACGCCGAGCGATCCGGTCTGTTCCGCCGAGCCGAACAAACCGCCACCGCGCTTGAGCAACTCACGCACGTCCAGTTGCAAGCGGCAGCACATCGATCGCACCTGATTGGGCTGCATGTCCGAATTGAGGAAGTTCTGGAAATACGGCAGGCCGTAACGCGCGGTCATCTCGAACAGGCGGTCAGCGTTTTCACTGTCCCATGGAAAATCATGGGTGATGTTGTAGGTCGGGATCGGAAAGGTGAACACCCGCCCTTTCGCATCGCCGGCCTGCATCACCTCGATGTAGGCGCGGTTGAGCAGGTCCATTTCGGCTTGCAGGTCGCCATAGGCAAACGGCATTTCCTCACCGCCGATGATGGGGATCTGCTCGCGCAGATCCTGCGGGCAAACCCAGTCGAAGGTCAGGTTGGTAAAGGGTGTTTGCGTGCCCCAGCGCGACGGTACGTTGAGGTTGTAGATGAATTCCTGGATCGCCTGGCGTATCTGCTCGAAACCCAGCTGGTCCTTGCGCACATAGGGCGCCAGGTAGGTGTCGAACGAACTGAACGCCTGGGCACCGGCCCATTCGTTTTGCAGGGTGCCAAGGAAATTCACCATCTGCCCCAAGGCACTGCTCAGGTGCTTCGGCGGACCGGCTTCGACCCGTCCCGGCACACCGTTGAGCCCTTCGTGCAGGAGGGTGCGCAGCGACCATCCGGCACAATAACCGGCGAGCATGTCGAGGTCGTGCACATGCAAATCCGCCTCGCGGTGGGCCTGGCCGATGGCTTCGCTGTAGACCTCGTCCAGCCAGTAGTTGGCGGTGACCTTGCCCGACACGTTCAGCACCAGCCCGCCCAGGGAATAGCCCTGATTGGCGTTGGCCTGGACCCGCCAGTCTTCACGGTCGAGGTATTCGTTCATGGAGGTGGCGACCTCGACCAGGGTCCGGCGGTCGCGGCGCAAGCGTCCGTGCTGTTCGCGGTAGACGATGTAGGCGCGCATGGCGAAGAAAAAACCGGCGTCCATCAGCACCCGTTCGACACGGTCCTGGATCTGCTCGACATGCAGTCTCGGCAGCCCTTCCAGACGGGCGAGTACGGCCTCGAGCAGGCCTTCGGCTTCAACGTCGGTGTATTCCCCGGTTGCCCTGCCGGCAGCGATCAACGCCTGACGGATCTTGTCGGCGTCGAAGGCAACCAGGTCACCGTTGCGCTTGTGCAGACGGTTACTTCCTACTGAGATCAGCGTGCTTTGCATTCGGCCTCCAGATACTACATATAGATTTTTATTCATCTAAAAACACAACATGCAGTGGAGGTTACGGACAAAGGACGGATCTGCAATTGACCGATATCAAGATTTGGCGGTGATTGCTTAGCATTTGTTTTTGGTGTGTATATTCGTTGTTGTGGTGATGGCGGCTATTGGTTTCGCCCTTACGGCGAGTCACTTGGAAGAGCCCCAAGTAACCAAGGGCTCTTGCCCCTTTCGTTCGGTGCCTCGCCATGGCTCGGCATGCCCTCGCTCCGGTCCTGCTCCGTGGGCCCGCCGCCATCGGCCATCCATGGCCGGGGGCGGCTAACCCGGCATCCATGCCGGGTT